>NZ_JANPGM010000768.1:0-2198 GCF_031423935.1 Chamaesiphon sp. VAR_69_metabat_338 | reverse complement strand
ACCGAAACCCTCGCGCCACCTAAAGAAATTTTCACCGCCATCCTCAAGCAAGGTGCCACCAAAACGATCGTCGCGCACAATCACCCATCGGGCAGCACCGAACCCAGCCAAGCCGATCTCGATCTGACACGGCAATTACTCGCAGGCGCAAAGTTACTCGGTATTCCCTTATTAGATCATCTAATTTTAGGTGGCGGTAGTTGGAGTAGCTTGCGCCAAAACACCAATCTTTGGGAAGAATTTCCGCAAGGAGATTGATATTCTATGACAATAAAATTCGTAGGTTGGGTTGCGCGTGGCAAAACCCAACGAACACAACAACATATTGGAGACGTTGGGTTTCATTCTTCAACCCAACCTACCCTAAAACTCTCCCCAAGGTAATATGTCGATCGAATAAGTATAAAATCTCAATTTTATGCCAGAAAATATTCACAATTGAACAACATCGCCAAGTAACAGAATCGAAATCACCATCAACAACATCCCTGCTGCAATATCTAGAGTTCTTGGCGATAATACTTTCGCCAGATAACGCCCTAATAATACCCCGACTAAACTAGTTGCAATCAAAGCCGTTCCCGCACCGAGAAACACGATCCACGGCGATTGAGATTGGGCACTCAATAACAGCGTCGCTAATTGAGTCTTGTCACCCATTTCCGCCAGGAAAATCGTGATAAACGTCGATAAAAAAGTACTCCACACACTAGGATTTTGGAGACTTGTGGAAGACTCGGTGACGATAGTTGTGGCAACGAGATCGTCAGGAGCAATTTCAGGATGAGAAGGGCTAGTCACTGGATAATCTGAACTTAACTAGATTTTCATATTCGTCTCATTTTCTCATATCGATCGCTAAAGAGCGAGACTTTAGAGGAAAATTCCTAGTTCGGTATCAAAGCGGATCGCTTCTAAACTCCGATCTCCATATACGCCCTCGATCTGCTCCCGACAACAAGCGATCGCAAAATCATTCAAATCTTCCGGTTCGATCCCAAACATCGCTACGAAGGTATCTTCCTGTACCCGACAGAATGATGGCCGATCTTCGTAAATCTTACAGGCACGGGTATCGCGATCGAAATTAATACACCACCCATCTTCACCCACCATACTTAGATAGATGGCTAACAGCTCCGGTGACAAGTACTCTTCCAAATCCGGTCGATCGCTCGGATCGAGGTTGCAGCAAGCTCCACACTGCTTCACACACCGCCATGTAGACATATTTTAGTCAGTCAATTATTACCTATCCAGTCTATTAGGTATTCGATCGATTCACACATCCCGCTCCATCCTTAAAATTACTCTACCAACTCCCAACTCCCTCATGTACTTTTGTAAACCAAATTAAGCTAACCTCGCTGAAAATAGGTAAAATTGTAACGCCGATCCTGTAGGCTGACTATAAATTTAAATCTATTTTTGCGAGGAAATATGGACTTTTTGAGCGGTATTGTGGATAGCGTGCTCAGTATTAATTGGGAAGTAATCGCCCAATTGTCAATGGTAGCGATGATTATGATTGCTGGCCCCGTCGTAGTATTCTTGCTTGCTGCACTACGTGGCAATATGTAGTAGCTTCAGTGGCTAGTGACTAGTTGTTGAGATGTCAGTCCCTAGCCGCACCAACTTTTATTAATGCTTCGATCTGTCGATCGAGTAAATCTACACCTTGAGCTACGTTCTGGATTTCCTGTAGCTGCGTGCGTAACTCCGATGCACCTGTAAATCCTTTGGCGTACCAAGTCATGTGTTTGCGAGCTTGCAGGATGCCGCGCTCACCTTTATATAAGTACAAGTTTTGTAAATGTTCTTTAGCGCATCCTAATCGATCGATCGTACTCGGTGATGGTAGTAGTTCGCCCGTTTTGAGAAAATGGTCGATTTCACCGACGAGAAAGGGATAGCCGAGCGTACCACGCGAACACATTACTCCATCGGCTCCAGTCTGCTCCAGACAAGCAACAGCGGATTCTATAGAGAAGATATCGCCATTGGCAATTACCGGAATCGATAATACCTCTTTAACTTTACGAATCCAGTCCCAATTAGCCGTCCCATTGTAGCCTTGTGCGCGAGTACGAGCGTGAACTGTCAGCATCTGTGCGCCAGCATCCTGCATTCGCTGGGCAAAGTCTAGAATATTAATCTCATCCTCGTTCCAACCGATCCGCGTTTTGACGGTGACGGGA
>NZ_JANPGM010000767.1:0-1524 GCF_031423935.1 Chamaesiphon sp. VAR_69_metabat_338 | reverse complement strand
CGATCGCGGGCATAAGTCCGCAATTCTATCAATAATGGCGTCGGTGGCACCGCCAAATCCCGAATCGGTAATTCTGCCCAAATCAAGGCTAAATACTGCAACAGCGACGATTTGCCCGCACCTGGATCGCCTAAAATTACTACCTTCTGGATGGGTGAATTACCAGCAACAATTTCGAGGATCGATCGATTGACTTGCGATCGATAGGCACGATGATACTGCTCTAATTCGGCTTCGGTAATTTCTGCTCCATCCACTTGCCCTTTGTCGCGCAATCTCCGCCCATGTTCTTTGGGCAATTCATACACCTGCGGCAAAAATTCCTGACATTCGCGCACATTTTGGGGGATGAATATTTTCCACAGTTTGAGATCGCTGTAATATACGCCCGTTGTATCGAGCGAATCTAGTTTGACAGTGCCATATTGCTCCTGCAATCCCTCGGCATAAGTCCGCAAATTAAATTCTGGGGTAATTCCTACTAAATCTTTAACACTTGAAGCCGTCTCTACCTGAGCTTGAGCGGTATGGATCGATCGGAGTTTTTCCGACTCATTAATTATCTTCTTAATCGCTCTGACATAGAGTTTACTGACTAGCTCCCAATCAAAATCTTCTGGTAGTGAAGGTGAAGTTATTTCTGCCCAAGATCGATCGAGAATGCGGGTATCGATCGATTTACAATTTAGTTCAAATGCTGTTCCTAAAGCAGCCACAACATCCTCTCGCCTCACAAACTGTTTCAGCGGCTCGATATACTCCCTAATTTGTTCTTCTCGACAGTGGACGTTGACTAATTCTTGCTCCATTAATTGCAAAAATTCCTTGAGAGCCTTGCCATAAGCTTCTTTGAGAATATTTGGTTCTGGTAAATGAATGACTTTCTTAAGCGCGTCTTTGAAAAAATCCTTGGCGAAATCCTTCCCTGTGTCTTTGGCAAACTCTTCTAGAATCGGCTTAACTATGAATCCTGCTGCTTTCGCGGCTCCCCAAATAATTAACCAGTCCACCATTGCAGCCAAGTCCTACCGTTATGCAACTACTCTCGATATCATACCCATTTAGCTACTTAACATTTACGAAAAGATCCGATCGATCTCGGCTTTAAAGCCAGGTAATAACGGTGAAGTAAGCGTATCGCCAGCTAAAAGTGTCGCGACTAATTGCAATTGGGCATCGGTGCGCCGATAGATTTCCAAGGTTTGTAATTGCCAATTGACAATCCAATATTCATGCACGCCATAACGAGAATATAACTTCAGTTTGATGCTCTTATCTCGCTGTTCGTTTTGTTCGCCAGAAGAGAGAATTTCTACTACTAACTCTGGCGCGATGGTAAAGTGTCCCGCTGCATCAATACCGCGATCTAGACGCGATTGACTCGCCCATACCACATCGGGAATTACGGCATCAGTAGGCGTAAAAATCACGCCAGGAGTCTGAACGCTAAGACCTAATCCAGTTTCCTCTGACCAATTTTGCAACCGAACTTGGATCTTACCTGCGGCACTTTGATGACGAATA
>NZ_JANPGM010000766.1:0-8492 GCF_031423935.1 Chamaesiphon sp. VAR_69_metabat_338 | reverse complement strand
GCTCCATTCGCTCGACGACCTCAAACAACACACTCGCCTGCCCGTGCTCGGTGCCATACCGAAAATGTTGCTCTCAAACAGCACTCAGTCGGGATTGAGCTTGCCATTCCGTGGAGCCTCGACACCTTCAATCTGGCAGGTCATCAACTGGTTGCCCTTCCGCGAGTCGATCGATCTGGTATGCAAAAACATCGAAATGCAGGAGTCGGCCACGTTTCTCAAATCGCTGGCGGTCACTTCGATCTTACCCGACGCAGGCAAATCGACAGTGGCACTGGGGCTAGCTATCAGTGCCGCTCGCCTGCACAAGCGGGTTTTACTGATCGACGCAAATTTTCGCGACTCCAGCGTGCATACCCAACTCAACTTACCTAACGATCTCGGCTTGTCAACACTGTTAACCGCTGAGGTGAAAATCCCCGCCGAAAAACTCATTCAAACTCTGGCATCGAACCCTAATCTGGCAGTCCTCACAGCAGGGCCGACACCCACAGATCCGGCTCAACTACTCAGTTCGCGCCGGATGGTCAAGCTGATCGGGGAACTGGAGGCCGACTACGATCTGGTCGTCATCGATGCGCCGCCGCTATTGGGGATTGTGGATACGATGCTGGTCGCCTCTGTGTGTAGTGGGGTCGTGTTGGTCGAGCGGCTCGGGAGCATCAATCGCCAACACTTAACTCAAGCTGCAACGATGCTCGGTCAGTTGAATGTAGTCGGGCTGATTCCCAATGGCGTCCACTACTCACCCGATCGCTATGCCCCCAATTCTCAGGCAATGTCTTTGCAACCTAGTTTCAAACGGCATTGAAATCGACTCAACGATCGAGCGCAATTAATATTATCACTTAAAGATATGACCGAGCGAATTAAGAAGGTGTTAGTGACTGGGGGCGCAGGTTTCATCGGTTCGGCGACGATCGCCGCACTGCAAAATTGCGGGCATGAGATTTATGCGATCGACAATTTATCATTTGGCAATCGCCAGTTTATCGATCTCCCCGATCCGCACTTTTTCGAGATCGATCTGCTCGATCGACTCGAACTAGCCAAAGTTGTCAGCCACATTAGTCCCGACTGGATCGTGCATCTAGCGGCGATCCATTTTATTCCCTACTGCAACCAGCATCCAGTCGCCGCCGCCCAAGTCAATATTCAGGGGACGATGAATCTACTTGATGCTGCCAAAAATGTCCGCAATCTGGAAAAAGTATTTTTTGCTTCCACTGCGGCAGTCTATCCGATCTCCGATCGAGCCATTTCCGAGACTCATCTGCCCGCACCTACAGACATCTATGGCTTATCTAAGCTCACAGGCGAGCATCTGATGAATGAATTTCACTTACTCACCTCCGTACCGACGATCGTCTGTCGATTCTTCAATGCCTTTGGCCCCAACGAGACGAATGCTCACGTAATTCCCGAAATTCAGCGACAGATTAATGCTGGCTGCCGCACCATTCAATTAGGCAATCTCGATCCCCAGCGCGACTTTATCCATACCTCCGATATGGCTCGGGCGATCGGCAAATTGCTGACCGCATTCGATCGAGGAATAGACATCTTTAATCTCGGTCGCGGGATCGAATACTCAGTCACCGAAGTAGTCGCGGCATTCGAGCAAGTATTAGGCGAAAAAATCGCGATCGAAGTCGATCCGGCGAGAGTCCGCAAGGTCGAACGAATGCATTTGCTCGCTGACATTACTAAGCTGAAAAATTTTATCGATTGGGAACCAAAAATTAGTCTCAAGCAGGGGATTAGTACTTTAATCGAACACCAACCGCTTGTCTCGATTGGCTAGCGATCGAAGTAAGGAGATAGATCTAATTGCTAAAAGGATGTCTGAAAACTCAATTTTTAAGCATAAACCCTAGAAATCCCCCCTAACCCCCCTTTTTAAGGGGGGAACCGGATCCGGAAGTCCCCCTTTTTAAGGGGGATTTAGGGGGATTCTCACTAATTTCGCTTTTTCCAATATTTAACTTATGAGCGATCGACAAAAAATTTTATTTCACTTGCCAATCTCCAATCCACCAGATGCCTTAAATGGCACTAATGGTCGCGTCTTGGGGATGCTCAAATATTTCCACGATCGCCGCGATCGATTTGCGGTAGATGCGATCGCGGGTAATAAATTTGGCAGACCAGAATGGAATGCCGATCGCCAGCTCGATGTCTTGAAATTTGTCGATAATATTTTCGTTTATCAGGGAGAATCTAATTGGTCTGATTTTATTTATAGCCGCAGTCAAAGTTTCTATCATCAACGATTATTACGTCAACAACTTCCCGTTGATTCGGATTATTTTACACCGCCTGGTTATATTAAGTATTTAAACGAATTATTGACGCGGCGCAGTTATGATTTCATCTGGATTAACAATCTTGACTATGCCCATTTAGCTAGTAACTGGAGATCGTCTATTCAGACAGTTATCGATATTCACGATATTACTACCCGCTTTAGGCTAGTCAGAAAGAACATCGACTTCTCTAAAAACTTGAAGTTTGACTATGAAGCAAACTTTGCCAGAGAGATCGCTTTGCTCGATCGATTTGACAAGGTAATTGTCGATTCCCAATTCGAGCGAGATATCCTCGCCAAAGAACTCCCGCCTGACAAACTGCACTTTATTCCCTCTCAGGTAAATGGCTTAGATAGTGGTAATAATTTGATTCCTTATCTAGAGCGGTTATTTGAGTATGATGTCTTATTTGTGGGATCTGACAATCAACCCAATCGTGAAGGTTTGCAATTCTTCCTGGGTGAAGTTTTGCCCCAGATTGTCGAGCGCGAACCCAATCTCAAAGTCGCGATCGCAGGTAAAATATCGGCTGCAGTTAGAGTCGAATCAACATTAGCTAAACATGTGACTTGCTTGGGTTACGTTCCCGATCTGGCCGAACTTTATCTGCGATCGAGATTAGTAATTTGCCCCTTGAGATCGGGCGCGGGGACGAAGTTTAAGTTGGTAGAGGCGATGGCTTATGCCATGCCGATCGTCACGACAATTCATTCAGCATCAGCTTTAAGTTTAGTTGATGGAGTGAATGCTTTTATTACCGACGATCCGGCTATTTATGCCGATCGAGTTTTGCATCTCATCCACGTACCAGAGCTAGCCGATCGATTGTCAGTGCAAATATCTAAAACATATGCCAGTCAACATGCAAGCGCGGCTATTTATACCAAACTCGATGCCATCTTTGGACTTCCTGCGAAAGTCAGGCTTTAGACTTTAGGCTTTAGACTTTAGGCTTTAGGCTTTAGGAGAAGAAATATTAAAAAAGATTTTGTTTTTACTTTTACAATATATTTTTTGAAGCAGATCTCGTTAGGAAGGCAGTCAATCAAACTTATCGGTTTAGATCGATATATTTATGCTTCGGTGTGTTACCGCAACAGCGTAACGCACCCTACGATCTATCCACTATTCACTATCCACGAGAACTCGATTTAGATGTCGAACAGCTTATGTCTAAACTTACTACCTCTGTTCGATTTTTATTGAAAGCCACTAATTTTTGGCATAACCATCCGATCTTGCGGGAGTTTAAATATTTTCCCAAGATCGCACTCTTAGCCATTATATTTTCGGTACTTGCAGCCGCTTTTGAGGGAATTGGATTGGGTTTTCTCCTCTCCTTTTTACAGAATCTGACAAGTCCCAATGCAGCACCACTCAAAACCGGTATTAATTGGTTCGATCTGTGGTTTTTAGGTGTCAATACTTCGGCTACCAGTCGATTGTATCGGATCTCTGCGGCGATCTGGCTGAGTACTTGTACGCGGGCACTATTTAATTATTTAGCTCAACTTTATACAGAACTTTCCCAGCTTCATTTGACAGATCGGCTCCGCAAGCGAATTTTTGAACAGCTCCAGGCGGTAAGTTTGAGCTACTTTTCAACTTCAAATTCAGGCGAATTAATTAATACTATCACTGCGGAGATAGAACGCTTCAAGCAAGTATTTAATGGCGGCTCATTCTTATTCACTAGGAGTCTAGCGATTCTAGTTTACTTGGTGTCGATGTTATTGATTTCCTGGCAACTGACGATCGTGGCATTCCTACTATTTGGTTTGATGGCGGTGGGTTTGTCTACAGCGAACAAGCGGGTACGCGAAGGGAGTTTTGAGGTTTCGACGGCAAATGGTGATTTTACTACCACAGTAGTGGAACTAATTGGCGGAATGCGGACTGTGTGGGCGTTTGCGACCCACGACTACGAACGCAGGCGTTATTATCGAGCCAGCGAACGGGTTGTCAGCTCGTCGGCAAAGATGGTGAGGCTGTGGGCAATGGTGAAGCCGTTAGCCGAAGGAATTGCTACAACAATTCTGATTACGATGATTCTAGCGGCTTTTAATGGCTTTTTAACTAATGGAGCATTGCCAGTTGCTTCATTACTAACTTTTCTATTTATCCTGATTAGATTAGTCCCATTTATTCAGGATGTAAATGCCACCGTAGCGGTACTCAGTAGTCTGCATGGCTCTAGACAGAAGATCGAAGAAGTGTTGAGAACTGATAATAAGACATATTTTCACAATGGCACGATCGAATTTATCGGCTTAAAGCGATCGATCGAATTTATTGATGTTGATTTTAGCTACGGTGACGGTCGCCCGATCTTACAAAATATTACGCTGTCGATCGAACGCGGTCGCGTGACTGCTCTAGTTGGGGCTTCTGGTGCTGGCAAAACAACTTTAGCCGATCTGATTCCCCGCTTTTACGATCCGACGGCTGGTGCGATCTCGATCGATGGAGTCGATCTGCGGCACTTAGAAATCGATTCATTTCGGCGCAAGTTAGCGGTAGTCAGTCAAGATACGTTCATCTTCAATACTTCTGTCCGCAACAATATTGCCTATGGTACAGCAACAGCAACCGATATCGAAATTTATCGGGCTGCCAAGCTGGCTAATGCGCTGGAATTTATCCAGGAGATGCCGCAAGGGTTTGAGACGATTCTCGGCGAACGTGGTGTCAGGCTCTCTGGCGGACAAAGGCAACGTATTGCGATCGCGCGCGCCCTGTTGCGCGATCCGGAAATCTTGATCTTGGATGAAGCGACAAGTGCCTTGGATTCTGTTTCTGAAAGAGCGATCCAGGAATCGATCGAACAGCTTGCGAGGGGGCGAACGACAATCGCGATCGCCCATCGTCTTTCGACCATCTCTAAGGCGGATAAAGTCGTTGTACTCGATCGTGGGCGCATTGTCGAGCAGGGCACCTACCAAGAGCTACTCCAGCAGCAGCAGTATCTCTGGAAATATCACCAGATGCAATATGTCCAACAACATGCGGTTTAAAAAGATGTCTTCGATCGTAGATCTGAATCCCCCTAAATCCCCCTTAAAAAGGGGGACTAAGAGTGCATTTAGCCTCCCTTTTTAAGGGGGGTTGGGGGGATTCTCTAGGATCTAAGTGACAAACTATCCGCATCTATACAACATTTAATTTTAAGAGGTTGTAATTATGAAAATTTCTCACTCAAAAATTTTTCAATTAAAGTTTTCCGCTCAAGCCTATCTCATCATTGTTGTCGCCGTAATTGGCATTCTGTTCCGGTTTGGCAACTTGGATCTGAAAGTGTATTGGCAAGACGAAGCTTTGACATCCTTGCAAGTAGCTGGTTATAAGCAAGCAGAATTTATCAAAACAGCTTTTAATTCAGAAATTACCACACCGTCGGCTTTGCAGCGTTACCAGGAAATCGATCCCGATCGGGGTGTGTTCGATACCATCAAAGCTTTAGCCGAAGAAACACCAGAACACCCACCGCTGTATTTCGCCGCGCTGAGGATTTGGGCGAATTTTTTCGGCAGTTCTGTTGCCGCATATCGGAATTTTTCGGCACTAATAAGTTTATTAATACTGCCATGTATTTACTATCTCTGTTTAGAATTATTTGGTTCGCCCCGAGTTGGATATTTTGGGGTAGCTATTGCCGCGCTCTCGCCTTTCTTGATTGAATATGCCCAAGAAGCCAGACAATATAGTCTGTGGATGGTGGCAATTCTCATTTCCAGTCAAACTCTATTAAGAGCGATGCGACTGAATACTTGGCAAAGCTGGAGTATCTATGCAGTTACCTTAGTATTTAGTTTTTATACTCATCTATTTTCGATCTTTATTCTATTTGCTCAGGGATTTTATGTGTTGGCGATCGGCAACTTCCGCTTAGATCGTACGTTCCGTGCTTTTATGTCCGCTGCGATCGCTGGCATCCTGGCATTTGTACCGTGGATCGTGACATTTCTGACCCATTTGACAGAATTCAATCGATCGATGTCGTGGACTTATCGACTGTATTGCTCGCCATTAGACCTGCTCAGAACTTGGCTGACTCTACCCAGAATGCTATTTTTCAATCTAGATTTACCTCGGATTGGGTTCTTTAGTACCTATTATTTTGTCGCGGTCGTTACAACCCTTTTCTCTGGCTATGCCATCTATTTTGTTGTTCGTAACACTAAACCAAAAGTGTGGTTGTTGCTCCTGACACTTACTGTTATCCCTCTGCTATTTTTAGCAATACCAGATCTGCTCAAAGGTGGGACTCGATCGACAAACGCTCGATATTTAACTCCGGCTTATTTAGGAATCGAAATATGTGTTGCCTACCTACTTGCTACTCAAACTATGCTGGCGACTAATCGCAAACTTTGGCAGATAGGTTTTGCAACTTTACTATCGATCTCCACCCTAGCTGGTGCCATCAATTTGACGATGAACTATTCATATGGCAAAGACAAAGCCATTGTTACAAACGCTAACTCGATCGATTCCGGTTCCCAATCGCTATTAATTGCTAATCCTCATGATTACAACCCGATGAAAGTCTTAGCGTTGAGTAAACGGCTTAATTCAGATATCAAAATTCAACTTCTGCCTGAGACAAAAACACCGACAATTCCGAATGGATTTAAAAACTATTATTTTTACTCTCCTCAAGTTCCCCCTAGCTGGAAGCAGTTTGTCAAGAATAGTGCATTCGAGTCTATAAAAATATCGAAAAATAACAATGAAATATTGTGGGTTTATCGAAAAAAATGACAATTTAGTGTCAAATACGATCGACTGTCAACTGAATAAATGACTGCTGCTCGATCGATTCTGTAAAACTCTACTTCTTTGTCAATCGAGGCGAACTGATGAGAGCTATAACCAAACCTGCCAAGTTGTCACAAGGTTACATGATTCAGCTAGATGCTCTCAGAGCATTCGCAGTAGTGTGTGTCATGTTATCGCACTTTATCCCACACAATATTCCAAATTCTTTGGTTAGTGCTAATGTAGCAATCAGTGAGTGGTTTCCAGGTGTCCCCCTGTTTTTTGTACTGAGTGGTTTTCTAATCACGGGTATTTTATTAAGATGTCGAGATACGACGATCTACGATCGTCAAAGTTTGGGGTTTACACTTAGAAGATTTTATATCCGGCGGTCTTTACGGATTATCCCCATTTACTATCTCACGCTTGTTGTTACTGCCCTCATGTTTAAGAAAGTCAGAGATATATTTTTTTGGCACTTAAGTTATACAACAAATATTCAGGTCTTCATTCAAGGTGCTTTCGACCAAACGAGCAGTCACTTCTGGTCGTTAGCAACGGAGGAACAATTTTATCTGATTTGGCCGTTGGTCATACTCTTGACGCCGAAGCAACATCTTTTAAAAGTAATTATCGCCGCAATTTGTCTGGCGATCGTCTCTAGATTTGGCTGCTATGCGATCGGCTTAAGTACAGAGCAGATCTATGTTTTTCCACTTACATCTCTAGATCGCCTCGGCTTAGGCGGATTGCTCGCATTTTTTACGCATCACCACAATTACTATGCGCGTCACAAGCAAATATTGTGCGATCTTGGTTTGTGGATTTGTTTACCGTTAATCATTTTTTCAATTGTGTTCGCAAATTCCAAGGCGATCGATCTCTCGATCGAACCAACTGTTGTCGCTATTTTTTATGTATGGCTGGTGAGCCGTGCGGCAGATGGATTTGGCGGGATACTTGGCAAAGTAATGGAACTAGAACCAATTGTATTCTTGGGAAAAATCAGCTACGGACTGTACGTTTACCATTATTTTATGAATCCTATATTTTCTAAAACATTTGAAATTATCGGATTCGTTGACAAGCTGCCTGTAACTGTTGAAGTTATCCTCAAACTGGTAGCATCGCTGATAATCTCAATACTTTCTTGGTTTTATATCGAGCAGCCAATTAATAACCTTAAACATCACTTTAGTTATGAAAAAAATTAGATATACGTGTCGCGACTCAGACAGCCGCCGATTGAAATCGGGGCTGATGTTGCAAAGTCCGCCTACGCGGACTGATTAACTAGTCCGCGTAGCGAAAAGTGCGGTCTTGGGCTTTGCCCGTCTTGTCGTTTTCTTATTCGGGGGGAACCCCCGAATAAAAACGCCGCAAGTGAAGCACCTTTTCAAGACAGGCGGACTTCGCACCATGAGC
>NZ_JANPGM010000765.1:0-8541 GCF_031423935.1 Chamaesiphon sp. VAR_69_metabat_338 | reverse complement strand
ATTTATGGCGCAAAGTCGCAATATTTTGAAGCCTAGCAGTCTGCCAAATAGCAAGGTTAAGTTTAATGGTGCAGACTTATTAGTAGTTTTAAAAAGTACCCGTAAGTATTTTAGGAATCGCTTAGACAGCGATCCAGATCTTCAGCGAGAAGGAATCTTGGGGACACAAGGTGTGAAAGTGGCTGATATTGTTAAAACCCTGGATTTCATGGTATTGACTTTGCAGCAAGATCTCAAAGCCAAAAGACCGATCCGCCTCCAAGATCCGAAGTTTTTAAATAACAATTTTAAGGCAATCCAATGGACGGCTTTTAATCCGACGACAACAGATGAAAAACGAGTACGGATGACTAAATATGCCGTATTTACCCATCGCGGTTCGCGAACGCCAACCAAAGAATTTAATGCAGGACTGTACGCGCTCAAACCAGGTACGGATATTGATACCATCCGCTTGAAATATACCAAACAAGATGTCTTGAAAAATATCTACGAACCGAAAGGGACAGAAGTTGGGGCAGTCGAACCGCTAGCTTATCTCGATCGCGAGGGCTTGGAGTCAGCATTGATGGAAGGAACGATTTTAGTCAAATTCGCTGATGGCAAGTCGGCCTTTTTTAATGTCGATCGCAATAATAATTTGCCCTATATTAAAGGTCTGGCTCCCACCGAGCAAAAACGGTATTGGTACTTTAAGCCTGTCAATAATATTAAAGGATTCGGTCAAACGATCGAGACTAAAATTTCGCTCAAACCAGGGGTGACATTCGCCGGAGATGTATTGAATATTGGCTTGGGGCGGATCGTTGTCACCGAAAACTCGATCGATGGCAAACCTCAGTTACACATGGGAATTATTGCCGATACGGGTGGGGCTTTTTTGCCCAATTTACATCAGTTAGATTTTTTGGCTGGAGTATTTGATAGTAAAGCGGATTTTGCGAGTTATACGCGCAAGTTACCGGAGTATACGAAGGCATATATTTTGGTGAAGCGGTGAGTTGGGAGCGAAAAGTGCGGTCTTGGGGTTTCCCCTGCTTGGGTTCGTTCCATGGTCGGGGCACCCGACCGGACGAACTCCGCTGTCTTGTCGTTTTCTTATTCGGGGGGAACCCTAGACATAAAAACGCCGCAAGTAGAGCACCTTTTCAAGACAGCGGGGAGCGGAGTGATGAGTGGGCATGTCGATCGAGTAAGGATGAGCCGATCGAGTATCATAGCGATGTAAATAGGCACCACAGCAAAAGAGCAAGAGCTATGGATCGTCCATCGATCGATCTGGATTGGGAACGGCAGCGCGCTTGGGTAGAAATCGATCGAGCCGCATTGAGGCATAATGTTTGCCAGATTCAAGCATTAGTGGCACCCGCGACCAAAATTATGGCTGTCGTCAAAGCGGATGCCTACGGACATGGCGCGATCGAGGTTGCTCGTACGCTCGTGGCTGCGGGGGTAGAATGGTTGGCGGTGGCAACAATACCTGAAGGCATCGAGCTGCGCGCCGCCGGGATTGTCGCGCCAATTCTCGTATTAGGGGCGATCGATACCGACGTTCAAGTTCGCGCGATCTGTCAATGGGAGCTACAACCGACAATCTGCACGATCGCTCAAGCGACACTGATTTCCAAAGCGATCGCCCAATTAGCTCCCAGGAAACCCTTACACGTCCATCTCAAGTTAGATACAGGGATGTCGCGATTGGGGGCAAATTGGCAGCAGGCGGTGGCTGTTTATCGCGAGCTGCATGCATTGCCCTATTTGGAGATCGCCAGCTTGTACTCCCATCTAGCCACCGCTGACGACCTCGATCCGACCGTGATGGAATTGCAAGTCGATCGATTCGAGCGATCGCAAGCGGCAATTAGAGCGGCGGGATATACGCTGCCCATGCTGCATCTAGCTAATTCTGCGGGGATTTTAGTTGGCGATCGGTTGCACTATCAGTTAGTGCGTCCGGGGCTGATTTTATATGGACTCTACCCCGCACCACATTTAGCATCAGCGATCGATTTGCGCCCAGTATTGAGCGTCCGCGCCAGAATTACCCAAGTTAGAGACATTACTGCTGGCACGGGGGTGAGTTATGGGTATCGGTTTATCGCCGATCGCGATTTGACGATCGCGGTCGTCGAAATTGGCTATGCTGACGGGATTCCCCGCCGCTTGTCCGATCGTCTGCAAGCGATCGTCAGAGGTCAACTCGTCCGCCAAATTGGCACGATTACGATGGATCGGATTATGCTCGATGTCAGTCAGATTCCCGATCTTCAGGTAGGTGAAATCGTGACGATGTTGGGAGCCGACGGCAACAACAAGATCGGTGCCGATGACTGGGCGACAGAGCTAGGGACGATTTCCTGGGAAATTTTATGTGGCTTCAAACAAAGATTGCCACGGATTAGCGTGAATTAATACTATTTTAGATTTTGGATTGTAGAACCAGTCGTGAAGGCTGAAGCCTTAACAGCCAGATAAGTAGCTAGGCGAAATTAAATGTAAAATGCCAGCCTTTTGCCCTCACCCCCAACCCCTCTGTCTTGACCCAAACGCACGCCTTTGTTCCCCGACGGTTCAGCGACTCGCTCCCGCCTTTGTTCCCCGACCATGGAAGCGAGTCAAGACAGCGACCCAAATCACGCGGAGGTTCCCGACCCATGGCTTTGGGTCAAGACAGCGACCCAAATCACGCGGAGGTTCCCTCTGCACGTGTTTGGGTCAAGACAGCGAGACAAGACAGAGGGGAGCCAGAGCCGGAAGCGAGGGCGGGGTGAGGGCGATCTCGTCATTGTCACTTTAATTATGTCCACCTCCTAACTCCCATGCGGTGGTACAGCAACTCCCCACTCCCAAAACTCCTACTTTTGAGTCACAACATTGCCAGAGTGAAGTGTTAAGCTTAGGAATGAACCCCACACTATATCTACTTTCTATCTCGACATGTAGTGTCAACAATTGCAAAAAAATGCGATCGTGAGTGAAGAAAATAGTGTATGTGTATTTAGGTAAAAGACATTCGATAATGTTAGTAAATATCAACGGCAAGGAGGCGATCGCGAGTGGACGAGTCCTATCACACTTATCTCAATCGCGTGGCAAAAATGACCTTACCCGCCACCTACGAATCTCAGGTCAAAAATCTTCAAGAATCACCTAAATTTGAGCTAACAGCCGATGGTACGCGCCAGCCGGTATCTTTTCCAGGTTACTCGGCAATTACGCCACCAGGAGCCGAAGATCCTGGCAATAGCGCAGTCTTTGAGTCTTTAGCGGCATGTCAGCAAAAGCTGGTCGAAAAGTTAGAATCGGATTTATTAGTTTTAGTCGATCCAGCTAGCTTTCACTTCACCCTCGCCGATTTGATTTGGGATAGTGCTTATCGGACGGCAATTGCTGGCAATCCTGATTTTGAAAGCAAATTAGTCGAGCGGATTGCCGAGAGTTTCGAGATCTATCAGAAGTCGGTCGTCGATACTGCGCCCATTCGGTGGCAAATCATGGGATTGACGGTCAGACCCCGCGCGATCGAAGTGAGTTTGGTACCCAAGGATGAGTATAGTTACGATCGGATTATTGCGTTCCGACGGGCGATTTATCAAAATTCCAATTTGATTTCGTTGGGAATCGAGCAGCAATATTACTTTACCGCTCACACAACGTTAGCTTATTTTGCCAATGTCCATCAGGAAATCGATCGCGCGCGATTGAGCGATACTTTGCAAGAATACAATATGCACTGGTTGGACAATCCCCAGGAGATCGTGCTGGCGCACGGGCAATTGCGGAAGTTTACAGATATGTATACTTACTCCAGAGAGCCACATTTTCCGATCGTCAAGTTGTAAGTAGTTATCTACTAGAAATCATTAAATAACGATAGCTATTGTGGCTATCGTTTTTTTTCTAAGTTATGGCGATCGAGAATACTCTTTATCCTTAAATCAGCGATCCAGATTGCCAGATTCGCTCGGGTAATTCACTAATCTAGATCGGTAATTTTCTAGCTATATTTGGTGCGTTACGCTTCGCGGTAACACACCCTACAATTCGGTAATTTTCTAGCTATATTTGGTACGTTACGCTTCGCGGTAACACACCTTATAATATTGTTAACAAATGAATCTACAGATAAGATCTTTAAGCACTGCGTAAAGCTTCGATCGGGTCTAGTTTAGCCGCTTGTCGCGCCGGAACTACGCCAAAGAATAAGCCAATTCCACCAGAAACACTGACCGCGAGCACGATCGCCGATGGGGAAATGGCGGCGGTTTTGAGCGGGCTAAAATTGCGGACTAAAATGATGCCGCCAATGCCAACTGAAGTCCCGATAATGCCGCCGACGATCGACAGCACGATTGCTTCGATCGTAAATTGGGTCAGGATATCATTTTGAGTAGCCCCGATCGCTTTGCGCAAGCCGATTTCTTGGGTGCGCTCGGTGACTGATACCAGCATGATATTCATCACGCCGATCCCACCGACGAGCAGTGAAATCCCCGCGATCGCGCCTAGTAGTAGCGTCAGCGCGCCAGTAATCGTCGAGACGATCGTCAGGGCATCTTTTTGATTGCGGACGGTGAAATCATCTTCACCGACGATTTTGTGGCGTTGGCGGAGTAAGTTGGTGATTTGGAACTCGGCTGCATCCATGCTTTCGCTGCTCTTTGCCGATACCGAAATTAAGGATAACCGCAGTCCGTAAGGCGAAGTCCGCCCGATGATCCGTTTGCTCATCGTCGTAATCGGCACAAAGATCGCATCGTCTTGATTGCTGCCAAATGATGAACCTTTGCTTTCCATCAGTCCGACAACTTCAAAGCTGACATTGTTGATCCGAATCTGTTTGCCGATCGGATTATTATTGCCAAATAAGCGTTGGGCGATATCTGTGCCTACCATCGCGACTTGTTTATCCTGTTTGACATCTTGAGCATTGACAAATCGCCCTTTATCGACGGCAAAATTTCGCACTGCGGGAAAGTCCGCAGTGGTACCTTGAATAATCGAGGTTGTCGTCACACTTTGATAATTGACGACAAACGAGTTTTGCAGCACTGGCGCAACACCAGCTACCGACGGCACTTGCCGCGCGATCGCGCGAGCATCGCTGAGTACCAATGTCGGCGGCGTCCCCCCACTGCGGATATTTTGGGCTTTGGGAGAACCTGGAAGGATAAATAGGGTATTTGGCCCCAAACTCTTGAATTGATCGGTGGCGAGGGTTTGCGTACCTTCACCGACACCGATCATGCCAATTACGGAAGCATTCCCAATCGCGATGCCTAACATCGTCAAACTACTCCGCAGCTTATTCGAGATCAGTGTTTGAGTCGCCATTTTCAGGCTTTCGAGGAGATTCATCTGTTAGGGGATAGGGGATAGGGGATAGGGGTTAGGGCAGACTGGGGGACTGGGAGACTGGGAGACTGGGGAGGACTGGGCGACGGGAGGTGAAAATCATCAACCTCTATTCTCTATTCCCTATTCCCTAACCCCTATCCCCTATTTACTACCCACCCGTCTTATTTCCTTCGCCCATCATTTTGTCTTTAAATCCAGCGGGGATGTCGATGAAGACGCGATCGCCAGATTTGATACCTTCGAGGACTTGTACTTTATCGCGGACGCTGGCACCGACTTTAATCGGTTTAAATACGGGTTCGTTATTTTCCCCAGGGATATAAACGCCCGTTTGACCGCGTTTGGAGCTAATTGCCACCGTGGGAATTGTTAAGGCGTTGTTGGTACGTTTGCCACTAAAGATCGCGTTGACATTCATTCCCGATTTCAACACGTCTCTGCCCGTATCGAGGGCGACGCGGACTTCAAAGGAGGTGACGTTTTGCTCGACGACGGCTTCGGGTGCTACCAGTCTGACGGTACCTTGAAACGGCTTGTCGCTAAAGGCATCAGCGGTAATTTCCACTTTTTGGCCGACTTTGATTTTACCGATGTCTACTTCGGGGACTTTGGCTTTGATTTCCATGTCTTTGGCTAAAGCGACGATCGAAGTTGATGTGGCAGAGGTGCTAGTTGAAGCCGAAGTTGTCGGCGTCACGAATGCGCCGATGCTGGCATACCGCTGGGTAATCAGGCCAGCGAAAGGTGCGATGACCGTCGAATCGGTAAACTGAGAGCGGGCGGAGTCGAGCTGGGCATTGGCGACGGCTAAGGCAGCGGTAAACTGCGCGATATCTTCAGGGCGCGAGCCATTTTTAACCCGATTGTAGGCGGCTTGGGCTTGCTCGACTTGAGCGACGAAACTGGCGACATCTTCCGATCGACTGCCGAGTTGGGATTGCTTTAACGCTTGCTGGGCTTCGGTGACGGCGGCTTGGCGTTGGGCGATTTCCGACTGGCTGCTGTTGCGCGCCTGTTGGAGTTTTTGCTGGGCGTCGAGGACGTTGGCGCGGGCGGTTTGATAGTCGGCGATCGATTGATCGAGTTTATCTTGGGCGACTGCACCTGAAGATTTGAGCGATCGATTGCGATCGACATTGGCTTGGGCGAGTTTGAGTTTGGCGGTTGCTGATGCTACCTGGGCTGATGCCTGTTCGATTTGTTGGGGGGCGATCGACTGGGTTAGATTGAGATTGGCTTGAGCTTGTGCCAATTTGGCCTGCACCTGCGCGGTTTCTTCGGGACGGTTGCCGTTTTTGGCTTTATTAAGATTCGCTCGTGCTTGCTCTAGCTTGGCTTTGGCTTCAACGATTTCTTCGGTGCGGGAACCGTTCTTCGCCTTATTTAAATTTGCCTGTGCTTGCTGGACATTGGCTTGTGCTTGCGCGAAACCGGCTTGCAGCTCGGCATTTTCCATTTGCGCGATTTTTTGGCCTTGAACTACGCGATCGCCTTGTTCTACAAACAATCTGGCGACTCTACCAGCAGTTTTAGGGCTAATATTAGCCGTCTGAAACGGGATCACGTTACCGCTAGCCGTAATCCGATCGGTCAGATCTTGAGCTTTGGCGACTGTAGTATAGCGGGCTAAATCGATTTTGGGAGCCGGTTTCAACTGGGTATAGGCGATCGCACCCAGGGTGACGATGCCGATCGTCGCCGCTGTAATCCCCGCAATGACAGGGAGAGGACGCTTGACATTTTTTAGCAGAGGTAATTGCATATGCGGTCGAGACTCACTCATCTTGCGGTTAAAATCTGAAATGGCTTAGCTGGCGCGCGTCTCTATTCCACGAGATCGATCCGCCAAGTAAGCAGATCGACAATCGATCTTTAATCTAATCTGTTACTTTTATTTACATTAATTTTACCTTGATGCGAAAGCGAATGGCTAGTGACTAAAGTCAGATTTAGCGGTAGGGAAAACCCCCACCCAGGTGTCCTGCGGCAATACCAATCGCTCGAAATCGATGACTATAGCTAGATTCCAGCTCTAGATCGCTAAATACGCCAGCTTAGATATAATGACGATCTCACAGTTCGCAACGATTATCTGGCGAGATTTGACTCGGTTGAGAATTGTCATCGTAGCTGTAAAATCTGTCTTATGATGGAATCGATCGTCCGAAGCCCGACTTGGGAAATGGCGATCGCGACGATGCTCCATTCGATCGTCTTCGACTATCTACCTAGACCTAACTTATCGTGCATAAACGGATCTATCCATTACTCCTGACTGCTTGCTTGGGGATTGTCAGCCTACCAACAGTCGCTTATAGCCAAGCTTTATTACCTTATGCCCCCAATCAAGACTCAAAGTCTTTAGAAGATACTAGCAAAGTTTTATTGAGACAAGCGGCTGGGTTAGTGCAATTTCAACAGTACGAACAAGCCATTCCGCGCGTTGCTTTAGCAACTCAACTCGTCCCTAAAAATCACGAAGCTTGGCTATTTTTGGGCACATTACTCGTCCAAACTCAAAAATATCAAAAAGGCATCGATGCGCTCCAACAAGCTAGAGCGATTAAGCCTCAAGATCCAGACGTACTATTCATGCTCGGATCGGCCTATTTCCAGAAAGGCGAACTACCCAAGGCGATCGATACGATCCAAGCTGGGCTAAAAATTAAGCCCGATAATAATAGTGCCCTGTTCGATTTGGGCAATGCTTATTACAAATCGAATAAGTATCCCGACGCGATCGCTCAATACCAAAAAGCGGTTAAAAAAGATCCCAAATTTTGGCCGGCGATCAATAATATCGGCTTAGTCAGCTACGAATCTGGCGACCTCAATAGTGCCATGCAAAACTGGCAACGGGCGATCTCGATCGACCCCAAAGCCGCCGAACCCATGCTGGCAATGGCAGTCGCTCTCTTCGCTCAAGGCAAACAAGCCGAAGCCTACACCGCTGCCGAAAAAGCGATCGTCCTTGACAGTCGCTATGCCAATATTCAATATCTCAAGGATAACTTGTGGGGCGAGAAACTCCTCAACGATACCCGCAAATTGATTCAGACTCCCCGGGTGAGGGATTTTATTACTAAGGCACCGAGTAGAGGGTAGGGAATAGGGAATAGGGGATAGGGAATAGCGATTCGCGCTCGTCGGGTTTCCCGACGGTTTAGCGACCCAAATCACGCG
>NZ_JANPGM010000764.1:0-3739 GCF_031423935.1 Chamaesiphon sp. VAR_69_metabat_338 | reverse complement strand
CCACTGAGAATCATCCCTGCCGTAATACTCAAAAAAGCTCCAAAAAAGTCAGTGCGATCGAAGATATATTTCTCGATCGTCATCACGAATGTCAGCAATCCAGAGGCGATTGCCATCAGATAGAGTGTCTGCCAGCGATTGCTAAATTTGTCGATCGCACACAAGCCGATCGAGGCAATAATTAGCAAGGCAATGCCGAGATAGTTATTCGCTGTAATGAAATAACCAAACAGCCAATAACTAATCGCCAGCAGAAAAATTGGCGTGAGATTCCAATAAGCCGAAACAGTCCCAGAGTCGCTACAATCTAGGGCGCGGAAGTAGAAATATTGACTGAGCTGGACGATCGCTCCAGTCACCAAACAAATCGCCAATAAGTACCCCGATGGCAGAACGATCGGCACATCGATTAGAGGTAATAGTAAGAAGATCCCCGCAGAGATACCAGAACTGGTAACAACTCCCAACCACGGTTTACTAAAAATCTTGTCTACACAATGTTCGTCGAGAACATGGACGATCGCCCATAAGAATGAGCTGAATAAAGCATAATAAATCCACATGCAAACAGCTAAAACTAGGCAGAAGACATCAAAGATGTGGTGGGTGTATCACCCTGTCCCCAATGACTGAAGATAACGATTTGTCTTCTATTCGCGCTTAGTCTCTAGCTAAATTTATACTCACAATTTTTAACAACTTAATTCAGATCCTAACATACGATCGACGATCGGGTTCTGAGCACGGGTGCCTGTCAATCTCGGCAAATAATAATCGTAGTAGAATTAATTTAGATAATCTTTTGAGATAAATGGCGATCGATGGAAACTGCTAAATTTATTCCGATTTTGGGGACGGCGGCGTTTGGACTACTAGTAATTGTGACATTGGGAATTGTCTATTTGACGCTCTTGGGTTGGCGCGATCGTCAACGCCGGGAGCAGGATCGCCGTGCAAATCGTTAGGTGAGGGGATAGGGCATAGGGAATAGGGAATAGGGTAAGAAGGATGGGGTGATGGATGTAATTCTGTGCCACACTACGGCAGACTTTGACACGTTGGGGGCGGCGGTGGGTTTGGCGCGACTATTGCCTGGGAGTAGAATCGTGCTGGCTGGTGGCGCGCATCCGACGGTGAGAAATTTTTTGGCACTGTATCGGGATGAATATCCGCTCATCGAACGGCGTTCGGTAGTACCAGAGTCGATCCGCTCGGTGAGTATCGTCGATGCCCAACAACGCGATCGCGTGGGCAAAGCAGGCGCATGGTTTGATTTACCGGATTTACGAGAGATAGTCATTTACGATCATCATTTGGGGCAAAGCTCGGATATTCCCGCGACGCGGGTGGAGATCGAGCCGGTGGGAGCGACGACAACGCTCATTGTCGAGCGATTGCAACGGGCGAAGATTGCGCTGACAATCGCGGAGGCGACAGTAATGGCTTTGGGCATTCATGTGGATACTGGCTCGTTGACGTTTGAAATGAGCACGCCACGGGATGCACTAGCTTTGGGCTGGCTGATGCAGCAAGGGGCAGATCTGGCGGTAGTGAATGAGTATGTGGAGCCAGGATTATCGCCGCAGTTACGAGCATTATTGTTGGTAGCTTTGAAGGAGCTGAAATCTTCATCGGTAAGCGGGAAAAAGATCGGTTGGGTGCGGCTGGCGACTGAAAAATTCGTACCGGGATTATCTAGTCTCGTCTCCCAAATTCAAGCGATCGATTCGACGCTCGATGTCTTGGTGCTAGTGCATGAGGTTGTGGCTGACGACGGTGACAACCGCGTGACGATTATCGGTCGATCTCAAATTCCCGAGGTGGATCTGCGGGTGCTATTTAGCTCGATCGGCGGTGGTGGGCACGCTGGAGCTGCATCGGCGAGCTTGAGGGGAGTAGATATCCAAACGACGCTCGATCGACTGCTAGCGGCGATTAGCGCGGCAGTGCCGCAGCTTGTGACGGCGAGAGATCTGATGTCTGCCCCAATTCGCACGATCCGCCCCGAAACCACCATTGCCGAAGCACAACGGATTTTACTCCGCTATGGGCACTCGGGTTTGCCGATCGTCGCTGCACCAGGGGATGATGGGATCGATCGATTGGTAGGGATTATTTCGCGGCGGGATCTCGATCTAGCTTTGCATCATGGTTTCAGTCACGCGCCAGTCAAAGGCTATATGACAACTCAGGTACGCACGATCGCACCTGCTACCACTTTGCCAGCAATAGCAGCCTTGATGGTGACTTACGATCTCGGCAGATTGCCAGTGCTAGCCGATGGTAAGTTGGTAGGCATTGTCACGCGTACTGATGTCTTGAGAGCCGATCGACATCACCCAGTGACACCAAGTAAAGAAGCTAATCTCACCCCGAATCCGACTCCCCTCCAAGGAGGGGCTGGGGGTGGGTTCCGAAAGATTTCTCCTCCCCAAAATCTCCACCAGTTACAAGCGCGGCTCGCACCCCAGCAATGGGAACTGCTGATGAAAGCCGCCCAATTTGCCCAAGAGTGGGGGTGGCAACTCTATCTCGTCGGCGGTGCCGTCCGCGACTTACTGCTAGCGGAAGCCGCAGGCGATTTATTAATTAAAGATATCGATTTGGTAGTCGATGGCTTTCACCAAGCCGCCGATGTCGGTGCAGGTGTCAAACTTGCCACTGCGCTGCAAGTCATCTATCCAGCGGCGCGGCTAGAAGTCCACGGCGCATTTCAGACAGCGGCATTGCAATGGCATCTCGATCGCGAATTTGACTCTTTAGGCATCGATATTGCCACCGCGAGAACGGAATTTTATCCATATCCGGCGGCAAATCCCGAAGTAGAAGCCAGTTCGATTCGACAAGATTTGTACCGTCGCGACTTCACCATCAACGCGATGGCGTTGCGGCTAACAGATGGAACAACCCCGCCACTGTTAGATTTTTTTGGCGGTGTGGGCGATTTACAAACCCAACAAATTCGGGTTTTACATCCGAATAGTTTTATTGAAGATCCGACACGAATTTTTCGGGGCGTAAGATTTGCCATCCGCTTGGGTTTTCAACTAGAACCTCAAACCGTCGCCTATATTCGCTATGCGATCGATAGTGGTATTTACGATCGCACCGCCCAAGCAAATCCCAAAACTCCCGCGCTCCAAACCAGGCTCAAAACTGAATTAAAATATCTGCTCGAATCGCCTAATTGGCGATCGGCTCTGGAATTATTAGCGGATTTGGGAGCCTTGCAGTGCATTCATTCAACCCTGAAATTAGAGCCAGAATTATTACACCAACTTCAACTATTAGCAAGGTGTTTGCGCAGGTTCGATCGCCAGCCCCAACTCATTCATTGGCAGTTAAGATTGGAAACAATTATTGCCGCTCTCGCGCCCCAATTTCGGCAGCCAGTCGCCCAAAACCTCCAATTACCTGAAGATAGTATCGATCGGGTGGGAAATCTAGAGCGATCGCAAACGCAAATTGTCTCCGCCTTACCAACATGCGATCGCATCAGTCAAGTGGTGCAATTATTGCGTCAATTCGATTTATCAATGCTGATTTTAATTGCCGTGCGGTGTGGCGATCGCTCGATTCGCCGTCAGATTTGGCGATATTTAACAGTCTGGCAGCACATTCAATCGCCTCTAAATGGTAACGATCTGCGGCGATTGGGTTACAAACCAGGCCCTCAATATCGCCAGATATTGGACGGTCTATTAGCAGCAACTTTAGATGGCGAGGTTGTCGATCGAGC
>NZ_JANPGM010000763.1:0-5853 GCF_031423935.1 Chamaesiphon sp. VAR_69_metabat_338 | reverse complement strand
CCTGTTCCCTATCCCCTATCCCCTAAATGGAATTAATCACCATCCTCCTCTCCGGCATTGCCTCGTTATTCTCACTGACAGGAGTCGTGGTGGACAAAAATGTCGAAACGGCCTTGCTGGCTCAGATCGATCGAGCCGAACAGCTCCAAGTCAGGGCTGACAATGCGCCAGTTCACCAGGTACTCGATGGCAAAATTAACAAACTGCGAATTGCCGGACGGGGTTTGTGGGTGACGAAAGATTTGCGGGTCGATACACTCGATATCGAAACCGACCCCATCGCTGTCGATCTCAAAGCAGTCCAAGCCGACCAAAAATCGGGTAATTCGGCTAGTGCGGCTAGTGCGGCTTTCAAGCAGCCGCTCCAAGCGGGACTGCGGTTCAAGGTAAACGAGGAAGATCTCAATAATTACCTAAAGTCTCCGGATGCGATCGCCCAACTTCAGAAAATGACTACTAGTACCTTTGGTGGTGCTGCTGGTTCGCTGAATAAGGATTATCAAATTACCAATCCCCAAGTCAGATTTTTGGCGAATAATCGTGTCGGTCTCAAAGCTGAGCTACAAGACCCCGGCTCTGGCGAAAAACTCACGATTACCCTCGAAGCTGGTGTCAACGTTATTGGTGGGCGTAAATTGCAACTAGTCGAACCGACAGCGATGGTTGGAGCTACCCCAGTACCGCCGTTTATTCTATCCGGCTTGACTACTAGCATGAGCGAACGCTTAAATGTCGATGTCCTTGCAGCACGCGGACTCCAAGCCCGGATTTTGCGGTTCAAGGTCGATCCCCAACAACTCGAACTGGCAGCTTTTGTCAGAATCCCTGGAAAGAGCCAATAATCGGCGATCGCAGCAGCCTCGATCCTGCCACAGCCGAGGTGTTGTTTCCTGATCGATACTTTGGACTACCGAATCGGGATCCGACCAGTTAAACTAGGAATAGATCGATAAAGGTCGCACGATCGTTCCGTGGGTGAGTCGATCGACAGTCAGCACTAACCAGTAACTAGTTATTAGATATTGTTTGGCTTGGATGGGTGAAAATATCTTAAGACTATGTTTGGATGATTTCTCGCTGTTTGATGATTCTAACGATCTATAGGAATTTTAATAATTATGGAAGAGCAAAAATCAATATCTAAAAATGTAGTTGCCACGATCTCAGCCCTAGCTGTGAGCGCAACTTTGGCTGGCGGAGGCATTGCTTGGTTGACAATGCAAAATCACCGCCCCGAAGCAACTACACCCAGCAAAATTACTTCCTCTAATCCAGTCACGGTCGATTCCGCGTCGATTAACCCGCAGGTAGCGACACCGATGCCTGCCGTGCCAAATGCGACTACAGTCGTGCCGGCAAAGACCGTACCTTCAACCCCTACGGTCGGTCAGAAAACTACTAAGCCAACGACTCCTACTGTCGCTCAAAATCAAGAGAGTACCGATAATGTTTGGCGGATCGATGATGACGGCAAAAAAACTTTCTTAGTCCCTCAAGATCGCAAAATTGCTTCAGCCAATAGCACAGACCCAGAAACCCGAGTCAATCGATCGCTAACTAGTTTGCTGGCTTCTGCTGGCAATCCAGATGGCAAACTGACGACAACCATCCCCGTCGGGACTAAGCTCTTGAGTGCGAAAGTGCTTGCTGACGGCATTCATGTCGATCTGTCCAAAGAGTTTACTCAAAGTGGTGGTGCCACCTCGACCATCGGTCGGCTGGGTCAAGTAGTCTATACAGCCACAGCTCAAAATCCCGATGCTCCGGTCTGGATTACGGTTGAAGGTAAAAAACTAGAAGTCCTCGGTGAGGCTGGTGTGGAAATCAGACAGCCGATTACGCGTCAAACCTACAATCAAGATTTCCCGATCGTTCCAGGTGCGACTAAAAATCCTTAGTTAATGCCAACACACCCAACGAGCGGTAATCGATCGCGCTGGGTCGATCGATCTAACTTAGAGATTAGCTGGGGTTGACGTACATTAATGTTTGCCCAAATTCGATGGGTTGACCATTTTCAACTAATACTTCCATCACCTGGCCGACGACTTCGGACTCGATCTCATTCATCAGCTTCATTGCTTCAATAATACATACCGTTTGGCCAGCCCGAATTCGATCTCCGATCGAGGCAAAGGGTGGCTCATCTGGTGCTGGCGATCGATAAAAAGTCCCCACCATTGGCGACTTAATTTCGACCCATTTAGTATCGACCGTCGCGATTGACTGCCTTTCTATGACTGTCTGAGCGGCATCAGCGAGGGGTAATGTTACCGTTTGCGAGCTAATATCGGCGATCGTGGTTGAGATCGAACCTGCTGCAGATCGAGCCTGTCCTTGACTGACTGTCAATTCAAAGTCAGCATTTTTAAGTGTTAATTCGGTGATGTTATTAGCAGCAATTGCCCCTAATAGTTCGCTAAGTTCTTTAAAATCGATTGTCATATTGAGTATTGCGGTAGTTACTAATTATTAGTAATAAAATAGGCAGTCCTATTTAATGCGTCTTAATTAAATTAATATATTGTCAAAGTTGACTGTTAAAATCTGACTCGATCGCTTTGTCAGCAATTAGTTGGCGACAAGAGGGTGAGGTGTCCCGATCGTTATCGTCACTAACGACAATCGAGTCTTGCCAGTCGGCATGGGTTTAATCAATTTTATCTTATCAAACCATTGACTGGCGATACCGATCGCCTCAAGTATCGATCTTGGAACGTCAATCGCGAGTTGGATCGATGCGCTCGTGAAGCCAGCTCCGAGACGAAATCGACGCAAATCTACGGCGTATCGATCCGTTGCTAACTCGACGCGCGACCGGATCGATCCGGTCGATTTTAGCTTTCGCGACCGACATATTGGTCTGTCCGCGTGTCGATTTTAATTTTTTCGCCGATGCTAATAAACAACGGTACTGTAACTTGTGCGCCGGTTTCGACGATCGCGGGTTTGCTGCCACCAGTAGCTGTATCGCCCTTCATCCCCGGATCGGTCTCAGTCACCACCAATACGACAGTATTCGGCAATTCTACTTCCATGATTTGTTCGCCCCAGCGGACGATACTGACTTCCATCCCTTCTTTGAGGTACTTAACATTGGAGCCAATTTGAGTGGGAGTCAGATTGGATTCTTCAAAAGATTCCATATCCATAAATACAAATTGATCGCCATCTTTGTAAGTATGCTGCATCTTGATTTTTTCCAGCGTGGCTTGGGGCATAGTTTCGCCAGCGCGGAAGGTTTCTTCGACCACACTTCCTGTCTGCACATTTTTGAGCTTGGTTCTAACAAAAGCCGAACCCTTACCAGGTTTTACATGGAGAGATTCGACAATCTTCCATACACCGCTTTTCCACTCAATGGATACACCAGGTCTAAAGTCATTACTGGAAATCATGAATATTTGTATTGTTGCAGAGAACTGTTAAATCCTATTTTATCAGTCTTCGGGACGGTGGGCATATTCCCCAGTCGCTCGATCTAAGCCATCGATCCTGACAGAGCGGCTCTCCATCTTGGCCTGATGCTCATAGAGTGTTTCAAGGCAGCGTTAGTCTCAAACTGGAGAGATCGGCGCAATCGTGCCTGAGATCTGCGGCAGCACCGATCGAGTATCTTACCTGTGTAAATTGTACTTATATTAAGGATCTGACGGAGTACTCTACATCAGTCTGGGAAAGTTCGGTAAAATGAGGAGTCAGCTTCTGCGAGGAAAGCAGCCATGCTAGATCTAAATAATATTGCTGAGTTTTCGCGGTGTCACTGTATCGGTATTTGTGCGGTATTGGTGCCGCTTAACCTCCTATTGAGCACGACTACCATCTATTTAGTAGGTACGAATCGATCGATGCAGCTAATTTATGGGACGGTCGCAATTGCTCTCTGGCCAGCCATCGCCCTATTTTTGCATGTGGCAACTTGGTGGTCGATTGGCGTAGTGATGTTACCGACATTTATCTTACCCATATTGGCAACTATTTGTTTGGCGACTCATGCTTATGCCGTCACTAACCCGCAGCAGATGCGAACTTTGTTATTAGGTGGATTAGCATTTGCAGTCGCTAAGCGGCGGCAGCTATTAGTTAATCGATCGGGATTATTTCATCACTAACTACGGTTGATTCGATCGAACATAGGTAATGCTAGAGCTAGAGATCGCCAAGGAAGCGCGTTAGGTTTAGTCATCTTTAACATTTGCTAAAAGCAGAGCAACGGTCTATTATTTCTACGTATCCAATTTATGCCGATCGAGTAGTAAAAAATATGGTTAAGCGTCGTTCCTTTCTGGGATATTTTGGGATCGGATGGTTGACGGCTTGCTTTCCGGTAGTCTTGGCAGCTTGCGCACCTACAAAATCTACAACTCAAATCCCAAACAAACCTGCAGAGCCAATTGTAGAGCCGAAAGGTACTGCCACACCGGCAGCAGCCCAAACAACTGAAGGCTTTACAGCGATCGGCACGGTTGCGGATCTCGAACAGAATGGCTATCTCCAGACCAAAGAAGTCGCAATTACCAAAAATCCGGCTAATCCCCAACAATTACTTGCTGTCAACCCCAAATGCACTCATCAAGGTTGTATCGTGAAGTGGATTGCTAGCGAAAAAAAATACGATTGTCCTTGCCATGATGCAGAATTTGCTGCCGATGGCCAAGTTGTTAAAGGGCCTGCCAAAGAGGCTTTAGCTACTTATTCCGCGAAAATTGTCGGCACGCAAGTCATGGTAAAAATCTAGTCGATCGGTACTTACAAAAGCAGAATCAAAATAGCTAGCATAGAACTTACAACCAGATCTAGATTGTAGGGGTTCGGTCGTATAAAGCTAGCTGAAATGACCAACAGCTTGAATGCTTCCGATTTCGATTGTTGTAGGTCGAAGATTTCCCGATCTGACTCCCGATCTTGTGGGTAATTATTGACTGGTAATCCACTTCAACCGAGCATCTTCCTCATGAGCTTCCAAACTGCACGACCGTACACATATCTGTCGATCGGGGCTGCACTGATGACGATCGCGCTCAAAACCGGAGCCTATTACCTGACTGGTTCGATCGGATTGCTCTCGGATGCTTTGGAGTCGATTATCAATTTGGTGACTGCATTAGCTGCATTTTGGGCGTTATCTTTTGCCGCTACTCCCGCCGATGAAGATCATCCCTACGGCCATAGTAAAGCGGAATATTTTTCCAGTGGTTTGGAAAGTGTGTTGATTATGGTAGCGGCGATCGGGATTGCGGCGATCGCTTTGCCAAAACTAGCTCATCCCCAACCGCTCGAACAGGTTAATATTGGCTTATTGCTGTCGTTAATTGCCACTGCGATCAATGGATTTGTAGCTTGGGTGCTGTTGCGAGCGGGACGGCGATTGCGATCGATTACCCTACGTGCCGACGCGCACCACCTATTCACGGATGTGTGGACTTCTGTTGGTGTTACCGTGGCCATCTTCTTGGTTCAGCAGACTGGCTGGCTGATTCTCGATCCGCTGATTGCCTTATTTGTAGCGGCGAGTATTTTGGTATCGGGATTCCAGCTCCTGCGCGAGACGGGTGCCGGATTGCTCGATACCGCATTACCGCTGGCCGAACGCGATCTGATTACCAATATTTTTAGCACTTACGAACCGCAAGGCATCCACTTTCATGCGTTGCGCACGCGAGTTGCCGGTTCGCGGCGATTTGCGACTTTTCATGTCTTGGTACCAGGCACTTGGACGGTACAGCAGGGACACGATCTCTGTGAGGATGTCGAAGAAGCGATCGTGGCAGCTCTGCCGGGTACTAACGTAGTAACGCACATGGAACCACTCGAAGACCCCAAGTCTTGGGCAGACTTGGGACTCGATCGTTG
>NZ_JANPGM010000762.1:0-6417 GCF_031423935.1 Chamaesiphon sp. VAR_69_metabat_338 | reverse complement strand
CACTGTTGACTTTGGCAACTTCAAAGTTGATTTTACCTTGGAAAGTTTGACCGCGTTTGGTATTCTTGCGATCGCCTTCACGGCTTTTAGCTTCGGCTTGGAGGGCATTTGCGTCGATATAACCACTGGCGACACCGCGACCTTTTGGGTCGAGGAACACGTTACCGCGATATGATGGGACTTTGTACTCACCAGCAAAGTCTGTAGAAGTATTGATACTTTCTACCCCAGGTTGGCTACGAGCCGTTAGCTCTTTGACTGTAAACAGGAAGGGCACTAGTTCGCCACCTGGCATTTTGACAGTGACAGCTTGGAAGTCAAGTCCATCTTCTTCTTTGAAAGTCAAAGTCCGATCGTCTGAGAGCGATACGGTGCCTCTAATCTGGTCGAGACTGGAGGTAGCACGCGTGACCAATTTACCAGCCACAAATTCCGCTTCTTGGCGTTTGTTTTGAGGTTCTTCTTTAACAAAGTAATTAGTTGGCTGGATGCACATGTCTACAAACTGGTATTGTTTGGCAGCATCCAGGGGAATGGAACCTCGGCTGGTATCGTCGATGACCGGGCAGTTATTAGCTAGTCCAGTACCGCGAATATCTTCATAAGTAAGTACAGTTGTTGCCGATACAGGCGCATCACTGCAAGCCGTCAAGAAGCCAATGCAGATGGCTAGTAGAGCGGCGAATAATCCGCGAAATTTCATGATGAACCTCAATTTTAGATATATTTTATGTTATTACAGTCTTTGCCGCTACATGAGCGAGCGAGCGAATTAATCTTTAACATTAGTGTTCGATCGTTGCTATGGACACAGTAAGATAATTGTCTTGTCGATCGGTATTCTACAACGCGCGTGCCGTCCACATCACATCTGCGGACAAATGATTTGCTAATATTTAGTCTGCGGTTTGTCCGCATCCTCCAGAATACAAATTTATATTAAAACTACTTGACAGATTAAGTTAAATGAATTTAGACAAAGACTTATCGCCATCCTTAGACTTAGCAACAAGCGAACCCACGACTTCGCCAACTGAAGCGACGGGCGAACTGGCGCAGATTGTGGCGCAGGTTCAAGAGATTGCCGATCGAGATCGGGCAGATCCCTTGGCATTGCTGCTGTTGCTGCGGACTTTAGAGCAGATTCACCGCGAAATTCAACAGGGCTATTTCCAATCAGCATTGCCAAATAGTCGTCAATCGCTGTTTGCGCTACTGCGAGATATTGAGGAAAATGGCGGCTGGCCCTATATCCAGCGTTGGAAACTCCAAAAATTACTGGCCAATCTACCAGAATCCGAACAACTGCAATCTGAGTGGCAAAATCTGGATCGCAATCGCCAGTAGCCTCGCTAACCCGATCTCTATTTATGAATGGTCGATTCTCGACCGGCTTGATGTCGAGATTGCGACTATTTAGGTAATTCGGCTGGACTTTTCGATCTAAAGACCACCCCATTTGTTGGAACTGATAGAATTTTGAATATGAACATTACTAGTGCTTAAATGCACAGTCGAGCGGCTAGCGGCCTCCAGAGCCAGTTTTAAGGTCAATTTTAATACACTACTCCAGCAATTTCCCGATTTTGTCACGTTGCGTGAGAAACCGCTCCAACAGCCTTTAGACGCTGCTATCGAGCAAATCCGATCGCAGTCAATCGTCTACCAACTCTCAGCAGAACCATTATTGCGTTGCTACAGATCGAGATGACATTGAACTATGACAATATGCAAGAAAATCTAAACAACCAACCAAACATTCCGACCGATTCTCAACCCGATCTCCACCAGCATCCCCAAGATGCACGCGAATACTACAATCGGGGTCGGGGGCGCGATTTGGGTGGCGATCGCGAGGGTGCCTTAGCTGACTACAATTGCGCGATTCAACTCGATCCCAATCATGCCAAAGCATACGGAAATCGCGGGTTATTGCGCGACAGGCTGGGAGATCGTCAGGGTGCCTTAGCTGACTACGATCGCGCGATCGAACTCGAAGATCGCAGCAGTACGAATTATTATAATCGTGGCAATGCCCGTTATCGACTCGAAGATCTCCACGGTGCCGTGGCGGACTACGATCGCGCCATTCAGATCGATCGCACTCGTCCCAAAACATACTACAATAGGGGGTTAGCGCGAGTATATCTCGGCGATCGTCAAGGTGGCCGCGAAGACCTCCAGATCGCTGCAGATCTTTTTCGTCAGCAAGGTCGCGATTGGGATTATCAACGCACCCTCGAAAAAGTCCAGGAGGCTTAGATTAGTTGATAATTGATAGTCGATCGTAGGGTGGGCAGTGCCCACCAGCTATGGTTTAGAAGGTTTCTTCTATCTAAATGAATATTTGAACTTAGCTACTTAGTCGATCGCTAAAGATCGGACAAACTATCGAGCTAAAAACAGCCAGCGGTTAATGCCGCTGGCTGTTGTTAGTGGACTTCTTCGATCGTGACGGCATCTAGACTAACCCAGGCGATGTTGGCGATGCCGCGATCGAGGGCGATTTGGCGAATGCGATCGGGTGGTGCGTTGTCGAGATACATTTCTACGCACACCTCTGTGGGTGCCGATCTGAGCTTATCGCTATAGATGAGGGCAGCAGCCGCCGCCGCAGGGTCGATTGCCACTACCAACCAATCGGGTTTGGCGGTGTAATGGGGCATGGCGGGGTGCGCTTGCAAGACTTGCTGTAAATCTTCAATATTCAACACAAACCCAATCCCTGGGAAATTTTGGCCTTGGGGGTGATAGAGTGCGAGTAACTTATCGTACCGCCCGCCTTTGCCGATCGTGTATGTCCGATCTTCACAAATACTCACCACCTCAAAGACAATCCCCGTATAGTAATCGAAGGTTTGAATCAAACTTAGATCCAAAATCAACGAGAGTGAAGTGGGGCTGCTGGCGGCGAGTAGTTCGACTAATGTTTGGAGATGGGAGATCGTCGCTTGCGATCGATCGTCTAATTCGAGTTGCGATAGCCGCTGTAATACTACCTGCGGTTTGCCGCGTAAATCTAGTAATGAGAGTGCTAAATCTCTGTGCTGGGGTGCGAGCGGTAATTGTTCGAGGGTGACTCGATCGAGATGTGCCAGACACCGCCGAATTTGAGTTTGAAATTCGCTCGGAAATTGTGCCAATAGAGCGCGACTCAAGCCAGCTTCGCCGAGCACGATCTGCCACTGGGGAACGGCGAGCGACTTCAAACAATCGATCGCCAGCAGGATCGCTTCGGCATCGGCCAAAATCCCGCCTATCCCTAATAGTTCGATGCCTGCTTGATAAAACTCTTGCTGGCGGCCATGATGAGCCAGATCGGCGCGCCGGAACACATTGGCATTGTAGTATAACCGCTGCGGATACAAGTCTCCCATCCGCGCGACGGCGGCTCGCGCGATCGAAGCCGTCAATTCCGGTCGCAAACCGAGCGTGCCGCTTTCGGCACTGGGAATCTGGATCACCGTTTCGCGATCGACCGCACCACCAGCGGTCAAAGTTTCCAACCTTTCCAAGGTCGAGGTGACAATCCGATGATAGCCCCATCGATGAAATACCGCCTGAAGCCCCGCCTCTACCCAATGTTTTTGCGCCACATCTAGCGGCAATAAGTCGCGTGCGCCTGGAGCATAAAAATTGGTGGGTGTCTCTTTGACAAATCGCAACTGAGAATTGTCACCTTGCGGGAATGGGGAGACAGGAGCATTGAGGTCGGTCATGGGTAGCAAATTGGCAACAGGCAACTCCCTAATTTTAGGCCATTCTGTACGCGCACATCACTGGTGCGAGCATCGACAATTTTGGGTTGCGACTGCTGGATCGGGGATGTTTGCGACTGTTTAACTTGGCGGTTGAGTGTCACGATCGCTCGATCTAATATCCAACTACTCACATCTTTCTACAGTTCAAAAACACTATTACTTAGTCATAGATTCAGGGTACCCACAAGGGGCACCCTCAGATCTACTATCTATCCTCACCAGCGAGCTGCTGTGCCAACCACAGATCGAATAACTCCATTAAAATCTGTTCGGACAGCGTTTCGTCTAGCTGCGGCTCGACAATTTCGACAACGCGAATCAGGTGAATGCCGAGATCGGTGGTGACGGGCGCGATCGTTTGTGGTGGGGTGGCGGCAAATACGGCTGCAGAGATGGCTGGGTGTAGCTGTCTGCGCTTGAGTGTACCTAGATAACCACCGCGACGATTGAGTTCGGGATCGGTGATATATTGCTGGGCGACATCGGTAAAGTTTAGATCGCCTTCGGCGATCGCGTAGAACAGTTCCATCGCTACATATCGATCGGTTAATACGATCTCATACAGAGTTGCGGCACTATATTCGTGTGAATTTTGCCAAAAATACTGTTCGACGCGATCGGCAAATAAATGGTGAGCGAGTTTGGCAGTTATTAAGCGATCTCTAAGAATTTGCTCGAAATCCTCAATCGAAATAAAATTAGCAGCCAACCAATTACTCGTAGCAGCAATTGTTGTTAATTGATTGACTCGTCTAAAATTGTCGGCAGCGACTTGTAGCTCTATTTCGGTTGGTTGAATCGCATTTTTCAGGGCTGCCTCATTAATAATTTGACGACGGGCAGCACTCCGAATTAGTTCGGATACTTTGCCAGACATCCTAGCTTCATCGACGATCGCCTGATGCCAATCCGCTCGATCTGTTGGCTCGTTTGTAGTTATTAACATCGCGTTCCTTCTACTCGCCTTGATTTGCTAATTTTCTAAATGGATCGAGGACAAAATCGACGATCTTGCGATGGCGAATGACAATTTCTGCTGTCGCTGGTTGTCCAGATTTAAGCGGCAGACATTTACCTTCATGTTGGACGCAAGACTGCCCCAGCTGGACTTCTACTTCATAGTTGGTGGTGGTGCCTTGGGGCGTAGTCACAATCTTGGAATTGGGTGAAACCCAGGTTAGATGTCCTTTAACGATGTCATAGCTTTCAAAGGGAAACTCATCAAACTTGAGTTTGACATCCTTACGATCTCCAGAGCGTAGAGATTCGCTTCGATCGGCAGCAATTTCGCCCTTGAAGACCAATCGATTGGTATTTGGGGCAATTTCAGCAATTAATTGTTTGGGTTGCACTACCGCCCCTTCTCGATTAATTGGCAGTTCAAAAATAGTACCGTCAGTTGCCGATGAGATCGTATATTTAGCTAACTTTTTATTCAGGAAAAATAGCTGGGCGCGATCGCGGGCGATTTCCGATTGGAGCGTCAGCATTTGCGTATGCAGCTCTTTTGTTTGCCGTTGGACGGCGAGCATTGCCAGCCGACCGCTTTTAGTCAAAGTTGTGGCACTGCGCTGTTGTTCGGTGAGCTGGAGTTGGGCGCGATCGATATCCGATTGGGCTTGTTGGAGGAGCTTTTGATAATTGCTTTGCTGTTCGGCAAATTGGAGTTTTGACTGACGGAGATTGGCTTGTGCTTGCTGGAGGAGTTGTTTTTTCTCTTTGGCAATGCCTTCGATTTCGATCGCTTTAATCTGGGCAATTGCCCCCGTTTTGTAGAGTTTGCGATAACGATTGCTTTCATTCTGGGCATCTTTTACGCGATTCTGAGCCAATAAATAACTAGTTTGCGCATCGACGATTTTTTGTTGCGACTGCTGAATTTGGGTGAGTTTTTCAACCTTTTGTAAATTATAACTAGCTTGGCGATCGCTAAAGGCACGCTCGGCTTGAGAGATTTGGGATTGTTTTTCGAGGAGTTGGGCTTGATTCTGTTGTTGTTGCGCCGTCGTGCCCAAACCCAGTTGATTTTTCATCAATGCCAATTGGTTGAGATGTTGGCGTTCGCCATCGAGTTTGAGCTGCATTTGATAGATTTGTTCGCGCAAGCCTTTGGTGTCGAGTTCCATAATCGGCTGTCCGGCTTTGACGCGATCGCCTTTTTTGACGTACACCTTAACGACAGCCACACTGCCATCGATATCCGCTTCGCGTTTGACGGTATCGCCCTTAAATTCTAATCTGCCTCTAGCTGTACCGATTTCATCCATTTTGTACAAAAATGACCAGGGCAGCAGGACTGCCATGAATACCAGCAAGCAATATAACAAGCCCCGCGTCCAGGGTAACGGAGTGGTATCGATGAGTTCGGTGGCCGAATGCGACCAATCCTGGATCGCGCTGGCGGCGGTGGTACTGGTGGCATCAAAGCGATCTGCATTGGCGACGACAATTTGATGCGGACTGGTGGTGGTGAGTGCGGATGAATCGTCTGATGCTTGGCGATCGAGTACCATAATGCTAAATAAATGAGAAATTAGATTGTGAAGGTTACAGATCGACAGTCGAGTCGATATCCAACACACTAAGTAATGAAGAGCCGAATATGTAGAGTACATTACTATTTTTAGAAGGATATCTAAATTTTTAAACATCCTAA
>NZ_JANPGM010000761.1:0-9971 GCF_031423935.1 Chamaesiphon sp. VAR_69_metabat_338 | reverse complement strand
GCGAAAAAGATTGCTTGGTCGATTGTGATTGCAACTAAAGGTCGTGCGGGTTTTATTAATGAATTATTCAATAGTAGTGAGTAATTAGAAAACTTTGGCGATAATATCGTCCCCTTCCAGTGGCGACGGGTGTTACCTGCTGGTGCGAGTGAATTGCCGTTTAATATTCGATCGCCGCGTTATGACGACTAATATGGTGGCAAGTTTGGCTTCCCAAACATCAGTTATTCGGTTGCCAAACGCAGTGCTACCCCGCTCCGCAAAGACCTAAAGCTGACGATCCGGCACTGTTTGCAGATATGGCTCAAGGGATGGGTTATTGGGACAATCAACCGCAATCGATCTCAGCACTCAATCTGGACTATGAGGATCTAGCACCTCGTCGCTAAGATAGATGGTTGTGGGAGTGGATGTCCGCCGAGAGCAACTAAAAACCGTGTGGGGCGGTCTCTCGATCTGGATGTAGGTGAGACAGACAGGGCAACTACATCATTAAATAAGGCAATGTTGTAGGTGTCAAAATCGAACGGAGAGGGGGAGGAGGCAGAATATAATTTCAGCCGCTTTCGATCGCGCTTGCATCTTCTAACTTAACGATCTATTTAGATTCAGCGAGTGAATAGTGTGCGAGGATTAAAGTATAGAAATTTTTCGAGGCGATCGCCGCCGCCGTTGAGCTGTCTAGCAAAATATCCAAATTTGCCATGACTCCGACCTTCTGTCTCGATCGACTACTATTGATGTGCGACCTTGAGGCACGCAACCTGGAGGTAACTTCGGACTTGGGCGAGTTTCCCCGTCCAGCAGGGATTTGGGTCGTTAAATACTCAGGCTTTGTTGAGGAGCGATTCGTGCTCCCCAGTGTGGGAGCGGGATCGAGATAATCGATCCTCATGCCAAAGTCGGAGGTATCCGCTAAGAGTTATTCAGAATTATAGTCGAGGTATCATCGTGAGTAGTAAGCGGATCTTAGTAGTTGATAACGAACCGTCGATCCAGGAAGTTGCTCAAATCTGCTTAGAAACTGTAGCCGGATGGCAAGTAACGATTGCTGGCTCTGGGTTAGAAGGATTAGCAACTGCCGAACGGGAACAGCCAGATGCAATTTTATTAGATGTCATGATGCCAGATATGGACGGACTAGATACTTTTAGTAAATTGCAGGCTAATCCGGCAACCCGATCGATTCCCGTGATCTTGCTGACTGCTAAAGTTCAAATTACCGATCGCCAAAATTATACCGAACTGGGGATTCGTTCGACGATTGCTAAACCGTTTAGCCCTCTAGATTTGGCTCAACAAATCGCGACAACTTTGGGATGGCAACTATAGGTTCGTGCCCATGCTGAGACAATCGCTCCCGAACTAAATCTAGTTGCAATTAGTAGCCAGTTAATCTCGTGCCGCAGCGACTAGTCATTGAAATAGTTGGAAAATCATGAAGATTTTAGTAGTCGAAGATGATGTCCTCGTCGCCGATCTGCTCAGAATGACGCTGTCCGAGCGGAATTATGCTGTCGAAGTCGTTCATGACGGACAGGCGGGAATGGATTGTATCGAAGCATTCGATTACGATCTGCTGTTATTAGATGCAATCTTGCCCAAACTCGATGGGATTAGTATTTGTCGTCATGTGCGATCGCGCGGTTATCTGATGCCGATTTTGCTGCTGACGAGTAAAGATAGCAAGCACGATCGGGCGATGGGATTGGATGCAGGGGCGGATGATTATGTAGTCAAACCATTCGATCCTGAAGAGTTGTCGGCACGGATTCGCGCCCTGTTGCGGCGGGGTAACGATCGGGTGCAAACTGTGTTAACTTGGGAAAATTTGACCCTCAGCCCGTGTAATTACGAGGTTACTTACCAAAACCAACTGCTCAACCTCACGCCTAAAGAATACGCCCTGCTCGAACTATTTCTGCGTCACAATCGGCAGTTGTTTAGTTGTGGCGCGATTCTCGAACATTTATGGACTTATGAAGACGTGCCGAGTGAAGAAGCGGTGCGCACGCATATTAAGGGACTCAGACACAAACTTAGAGCCGCCGGGGCACCAGCAGATCTGGTTGAAACCGTCTATGGGATTGGCTATCGGCTGAAAGCTAGCGATCCGGAGAGCGGACGACAGCAGCAACGGAGCGGTCGCCGTCAATCAAGCGGTGCAGATCGCCTGGTGCTAGCCAACGGAGCGGTGGAAACCGCTAATCCAGAGCCGATCGAGACTGCCCAAATCGATCGCCCGCTCTCGGCAGATGTCTGTGCGCCAGTACGCGAGATCGAAGGTAAAATCGAACACAAATCCGCCGTCAGTAACACTTTGGCTGCCGAGGCTGGTGGTGTTCCCCAATTTCTCACGGCAATTTGGAATCGCTATCGCCCGCAAACCCTCGATCGATTAGCCAGTATCGAGCGAGCGAGTCTTGCCCTCCAATTGCGATCGTTAACTCCAGAAATTAGGCAGCAGGCTTGGCAATCCGCTCACAACCTCGCTGGCAGCTTGGGGACATTCGGATTTCCACTCGGTTCCCAAGCTGCCAAACAAATTGAATTACTCTTAGATGAAAAAACCGAACTGACTTGGGAGTGCCTGTCCCAACTCCAATGCAATGTAGCCGTATTGCAGCAGGAGATTGCCAAGCCTGCCGCCACGATCGCAGCAGAGCTGACGTCTGTGCCCTGTCAACTCCCGTGGCTGCTGGCGATCGTCCACGAGAGTACCTTGGCAACGTCACTAAGTTTTGCAGCCCAGCAACGGTTTGAGATCGTTAGGGAGATCGCCTTAGCACCCGATCGATTGGCACAACAACCCCAGCTCGTGATTCTCGACCTCGATTGTTTTGCCAGCGTCGATGACGGATTAGCCGCATTATCCGAGTTAGATCGGGATTATCCGCAGATTCCTGTCGTGGTCTTGAGTCAACCCCATCCGGATCTGGACGATCGCTCGCTTGGTAATCCGACTAAAAATGAGGCTAACGGGCTGCACCACCGCATTGAAGCAGCCCGCAGAGGTGCCCGGTTGTTTTTAGCCAAACCGCTGCCTGCCAGCCAAATTTTGCGGGCTGTCGATCGCGTATTGCAACAAGCTCACGCCAGTCAAGCCAGGGTGACGATCGTCGATGACGATCGGTTGTTATTGGAAGGCGTCAGTTCTTTGCTCTCGGCGCGTGGGATGAAAGTGACGACACTGTCCGAACCCAGTCGCTTTTGGGAAACTCTGGAGGCTTCGGCTCCGGACTTATTGATTCTCGATTTGGATATGCCGACCCACGATGGGATCGAACTCTGTCGGGCGGTGCGCACCGATCCGCACTGGGCAAGTCTGCCGATTTTGTTTCTGACGGCGCACACAGCCGCTTTAGCCAGCGATCGGGTGTTTGCCGCTGGTGCTGATGACTTTGTGACCAAACCCGCGAGTGATGCCACATTGGTGACGCGGATCGTAAATCGACTCGAACGAATCGGACGTCAGTGATGCTAGCGGGAGCGGGGAGTGGGGAGCGGGGAGTTGCTGTACCACCGTATGGGAGTTGGGAGGGAAGAATCATCCCAGAGATCGGCAGCGTCAGCATTTTAGTAGCACAATTATCGCTAAGAGTAATCGCGAGTCGAGAATCGGGAATATTAAGTGAGCGATCGCCTAATGCTGGGATCGCAATATTTAGTACAATCGCAGCACCCAGACGCGATCGTTACAGATGATGACTTACGACAGCTCAAACTTGAATCTCCCTGGTTATCGGGCGATCGCCGAAATTTATCGAGACGCCAAAACAGTAGTATATCGTGCCGAGCGAGTTGGGTTAGCAGTCGGCATGGAGCCGCGCCTAGTGGCAATTAAAGTCTTGGCATCAGCGTATCCGACCGAGTCTGATTTATTGGCATTGCGCCATCAGTATGCGATCGCCAGCTCGCTCGATCTTGAGGGGAGCGTGCGCGTGTATAGCCTGGAGGAAGTAGATCGCGGCTATGCGCTGGTAATGGAATATTTTGGGGGCATATCGCTGGATCGGTATTGCCAAGACCGGCAAGATCGGTGCTTATCGCCGATCGAGACGATCGAGATTGCGATCCAGTTGGCGGACACCTTGCACGCGCTCGATCGCCAGCAGATCGTCCACCAAGACATCAAACCGGCTCATATCCTGATTCAGCCGCAGACCAAACAGGTTAAACTCATCGACTTTAGTATTGCTGCGATCTTGCCGCACGGCACACCAGCCCCGATCGCGCCTCAGCGGTTGGCTGGTACGCTGGCTTACCTGGCTCCAGAACAGACGGGACTTGATTATCGTACCGATTTTTATGCGTTGGGAGTCACCTTGTACGAGCGACAGGTTTGCGATACCCGATCGACTGTATGGGCGGGAAGTAGCCATCCGCACCTTGCTTGATACTTTCAATCGAGTTGCGGTGGGTGGTAGTGAATTGATGTTAGTGGCTGGTGGCTCTGGGATGGGAAAAACTGCGGTCATTAATGAAATTCACAAACCGATTTTCCGCCAGCAGGGCTTATTTATTAGAGGTAAATTCGACCAATTCGATCGCAATGTGCCACTGTCTGCCTTCGTCCAAGCTTTTCGAGATTTAATCGGCCAGTTATTAAGCGATAGCGATGCCCGATTAGCACAGTGGCAAAGCCGGATTCTGACAGCAGTGGGCGAAAATGGCCGAGTTTTAACCGTAGCAATTCCCGAACTAGAGCAGATTATTGGCATTCAACCGCCAGTTACCGAACTAGTTGGCATGGCGGCACAAAATCGATTTAATTGGTTATTCCAAAAATTTATCGAGATTTTTACGCAACCAGCCCATCCCCTGACGATCTTTGTAGACGATCTTCAGTGGGCAGATGCAGCATCCCGACAATTAATTAAATTGTTAATGGAGAGTAAGGGCTATTTACTCGTGTTAGGGGCGTATCGAGATAATGAGGTATCGCCGCTGCATCCATTGATGCTGATGGTGTCTGAGTTACAGCAAGCCGCAAAAAGTGTAGGGACGATCGAACTTGCTCCGCTTCAGCTTCAGCAGATCGAGTGCTCGATCGCCGATACCTTACATTGTGAGATCTCGCGATCTCAACCACTCGCGGCTCTCATCGCCAGCAAAACCCAAGGCAATCCATTATTTATCGCCCAGTTTCTCAAAGCTTTAGCAGCAGATGGCGAGCTGAAATTCAATCCTGATGGCTATTGGGAGTGGCAAAGTAGAATTATTACCCCTGCCGGTCGCCGCAAATGGGTGCGGGGCGAATCCCGACAAACAACGACGACTGCTGGCGCGATCGTGTGGGACGGCATTTTGCTAGATGTGACCGAACAGCAAGCTGCCTTAGACGAACGCGAACGCGCCGAACTCGCCCTCCGCCAGTCGGAAGCCCGCTATCAACAGTTAGCAGACAATATTCCCGGGATTATCTATCAATTCCGGTTGGCTCCAGATGGCAGCATGACTTATCCCTATATCAGTTCGGGTTGCGAGGATCCGATCCACCTCACTCCCGCAGCGGTAATGACTGACGCTCAGTGCGCGATCGAGTTAATCCATCCCATAGATCGCCTCGATTTACGCCAAGTCTTAGCGGCTTCGGCGCGAGATCTCACCTCGATATTGTGGGAAGGACGGATGGTGCTGCCTACTGGCGAAATTAAGTGGATTAAGAATGCTTCACGACCAGAGTTACAAGCTGATGGTGCGATCGTGTGGGATGGCATCATGCTGGATATCACCGCACGCAAACAAGCCGAAATCGAGCTACATCAAACCAACGAGCGGTTGGAAGCGACCATTGAGGAACTCCAACACGCCGCCCGCCTCAAGGATGAGTTTCTAGCGACGATGAGTCACGAACTGCGCACCCCTTTAAACGCAATTTTGGGGATGTCTGAAGCCTTGGGAGAGCAACTCTTTGGCAACCTCAATCCGCGCCAATTGAGTTCGATCGAGACGATCGCCAGCAGTGGCGAGCACCTTTTATCATTAATTAACGATCTCCTCGATGTTGCCAAGATTGCGGCTGGCAAGCTCGAACTCAATATTACTCAAACGTCTCTGGCGGAGTTATGTAAATCGAGTTTAATATTGGTCGGGCAACAGGCCACAAATAAGCAAATTCTGCTCGATAGTCATTTATCCATCGATGGCGATCCGATCGCGATCGACGAACGGCGGATGCGGCAGGTGTTGCTCAACTTACTACCTACTGATTCGCCGCAGTTTCTAACCGCTGAGGTTACAGGTAGCAACTTGGGTTAATTAGAAGGTAATAAAGATAAAATCCGGTAAGGACGCTTGCCCCAGTAACTATCAGGTGCAAAGCTAGCCTCCTTTACACCCGTGCTAGTTTGCGCGCCAATAAATTTTTTGCCCCCCACATCGGTGACGATGCCCATGTGCGCGGAGGCACCTCGATATGATAAAAAGACGATCACATCCCCGACTATCGGTGCTTTTGTAACGGCAAAATCTGCATCATGCAGGTAATCATCAGCCATCCGGTAATCATACCCCTCGAACACCCTACTATAGACGGCATAGACAAAGTGCGAACAGTCTACGCCATTTTTGTCTTTACCACCATAGCGATAGCGAGTTCCCTTCCAAGATTTGGCTTCAGCCGCCACAGTATGCAGATCTTCTGATGTCAATAGATCGTCAGAATGCTCTTGGGTACCAGCAATTGCGGGTAGCATAGACGAGTAAAGGACTAAAGCACACACCAGAATTTTTCGATACATATCGGGTACGACAAATAGGAGATAATTTTAGAGATCTCATGCACGAAGGTATTGCAGGGAATCAGTTTCTTGCCGATCCTGCCGATCCGCTCGGGCATGAGGTTAAGTTGTAGAATGACTTGCTTCTACAGTTAAATTACCCAAATTTAGTATCATATCGATCGCGATTGCGTGCTCTAAATAGATCGAGTACTTACTCCCATCAACCAAATTTTGAGACTGCTTGACACCCTTTGAGGTACCACCGCCAAGGCAAATCGATCCCTTGTGTTAGTCCGATCCTCGTTGTTTGCACGATCTCGATCGCAGAGCTTGTCCCTAGGCTACTCGTTCCTAAATCTAGCTGGGTTTGCCACTCGATCTGTCGATGTTCCACCCACATTTCCTGTCCCCAGGCGAGCTTGGTGCCATAGAGATCCAAGTTAATCTGCATCGCCAGACAGAGTTTTCCCGGCCCTGCTGCGGCTCGTGCTGGCTTCTCCTTGGGTCTTAACGTAATAGTATTTAGCGTCTCTGGTTCTAGTTCCAATGCCCGAATTAGCACCGCACTGGGCGCACCAACTCGATCGGTCACAATATTGACGCAGTGATAGATGCCATAAATCAAATACACATAGATATATCCCGCCGCACCAAACATAATTTGATTGCGCTTGGTTTGCTTGCGATAGGCATGACAAGCCGGATCGCCCTCTTGATATGCTTCGGTTTCGACAATTAATCCGCGTAATTGTCGGCCATCGGGGAGTTGCCGCACCAACGTGCAGCCGATTAAATCTGGTGCGACACTGACAGCCGATCGATCGAACCACTCGGTGAGAATGACTCGTTGTGTATTTGCGGCTGAGTTTAGCTGAGTCATAAGTTTTAATTCGATCGAGCAAAAATTTGCTTAGAAAATCGATCGCAGATCCAGCGTAAACCCAAGTAGCACATCCTCACCGTTGAGGGTTTCGGGATCTTCTAGAATTTCTACATCTCGCTCTGGGCGATAAATTTCGACTGTTTTATCTTGGGGGTTAACTAGCCAGCCCAAACGCACTCCGACTCGCCGATACTCTTCCATCTTGGCTCGAACCTCCTTTAAAGGGTCACTTTTAGATCTCAGCTCGATGACAAAATCAGGCACCACCGGAATCAGACCGGAAGTATCGACTCCCTCTAAGCGCGACTTCTCGATCCATGACACATCTGGCGATGGATTCTTGCCGCCAACAGCCGTAAAGTTATAGCCTGTCGATGAATCAAATCCTTCACCCAGCCCATTTTTCTCTACCCAATTACCAAACTGGACGATTAACTTAAAGTTACGCTTACCAGTATCTCCACCAGTTGGGGGCATCACGATTAATTCTCCATCTCTATTTATTTCTAGTCGCAGGTCTGGATTGAGTCGGCACAGGCGATCGAACTCTTCTGGCGTGACTCGCAGCCGCACATCGGCAACGTTAAGCAATAGTGGCTTGACTTCTAGTATTTGCATGATGCTTCGTAGTTTTACGATTTGAGTTGTCGTGAATACTGGTTGAATATCGAAACCTCCCCTTTAATATTTTGGCCGATCGAGTTATGAATTTCTAATTTCGATCGAGAATTGTCAGGTATTTTAGCGATCGTTCGATTCTCCACAGGAGAGGCTACGCCAACGCGTACCGCTACAGATAGTGTTTAAAAATAGTCAATATCCCTAGACAGAATATTTCCTCAAATAGACTACTGGTATTGACACATACAAAAATTCACGAAAGATCGGCCATTCGTGCTATGGCTATTATTGTCATTAGTTCTTTACAGCATAGATGAACTATTAGTGTGGGCATATTACGCTATCGCTAGTGGTTAAAAATAGTCAATATCCCTATATGCAATTAAATAGATTCTTTTCGATCGATCTCGGTTTTTTAGAGAAATTTCGATTAGAATATGAATCCCTCCTCGCAATTGCAGATGGCTATGGTACAAACCAATTTAGATCGTGCCCATCACAACGAACTAGTTACTGCTAGTAATATCGATCGCGAATTAGTATCTATAAATTTTAGATCTTTACGAGGAAATTCTAGTTACGATCGATTATTTATCTCACCACAAATTCCGCGCAATAATAGCGGTCAAGTCATTCCAAGTTGGATGAAAAGATACAATCACTGTGCTAAAGGTGGCTGGTGGTGTCATGGATTAGATCCATTAAATGATTGGCAACCGATGGAATGGGGCACTTTCAAGCCCAATTCTCCCGCCAAAAGTCAAGATGGCAAAGTTATTAAATACGAACATCCGCCCAATATATCGACGCGATTGTTTTGTTTGCGCGTAACCAAAGAAATCTGGACAAAAACTGCTAACTTATTTAAATTAAAACTACCAGTAAATATTGAAGTCGATTCTCAAGGTGAAGCGATCGGCTTTTGGCAGTGGGTTCTCGATTTCCAAGTCCCGATCGTCATCTGTGAGGGGGTCAAGAAAGCCGCTACTCTATTGACTTATGGCTATCCCGCGATCGCCTTGCCAGGGATTAATAGTGGCTATCGCGTCGTGCGCGATTTTCAGGGTAATACGATTGGGAGAAACTTGATTCCCGAGCTAGCAATTTTTGCAAATCGCAAGCAAGAATTGTCGATCTGCTTTGATTATGAAATCATCCCCCGCAAGGCGAAGTTACTCGATACAGCAATCGTCCATTTAGGCGAGCTATTACAGCAAGCTGGCTGTATTGTAAAAGTAATTAGATTACCAGGGATTGAAAAAGGTGTTGATGACTTTATTGTCGCGCAGGGTATCGATGCTTTTTACACTATTTATCAACAGGCTCTAGACCTAGAAGTAGATCTCGCCCAATCAAAACGGCATAGCGAATTAAGTTATCCGGCAAATCTAGCCTTAGAGACTCGGTATTTACACAATATTGATTTTCCAGATAGTGGCATTGTCGGGATTAAGTCAGCCAAAGGTACTGGTAAAACAACTGCATTAATTCCAGTCGTCGCGGCTGCTCAAGCCAATAATCGCCCGGTATTGTTGTTAACTCATCGCATTCAATTAGGGAGATTTTTGTGTCAAAGAATTGGTGTGAATTGGATTAACGAACAGCTTCCCAAACAGCAGTCAGATAGCCTCGGCTTATGCCTAGATTCGATGTGGAAACTCAATCCTCACGACTGGGACGGCGGGGTAATTATCTTAGATGAAGTCGAACAATCTCTGTGGCATTTACTGCATAGTTCAACG
>NZ_JANPGM010000760.1:0-16276 GCF_031423935.1 Chamaesiphon sp. VAR_69_metabat_338 | reverse complement strand
CAAACACATGCGGAGGGAACCTCCGCGTGATTTGGGTCGCTGTCTTGTCTTGTCTCGCTTCCATCGCCTTTGAAACCCGACCGGAGCGAGCCGCTGACCCAAACACATGCTCCTCCACTCTCCGCGTGATTTGGGTCGCATCATCCGGGAGCGGCGCATCGACAAAGGAGGTTCCCTCCCGGTTGATGCGCGACAAGAGAGGGAACCTCCCGGCTGCGAGCCGCTAGCGACACGTCTGGCTTCGGATCTCCTTCTCTGCGAGACGCTGCGCGAACGGAGAGGCTGTGCTTACGGCAGGCTTACGCCAACGCCTACAGCGTGCGTTTGGGTCAAGACAGCGGGGAGCGGGGAAGAAAGTCGGCAAGAGATTGGAAATTCGTCCCGATCTGGCGATCGAACAGATGGATATAGGAGTGGTAGATGCACCCTGATTATTCGTCCCTGACTTACCTTAACTGGTAGCTTGGGGCGTTTTTTTTGAGAGATAGAGGGATCGGAAATTTTAATTGTTCGATCGGCAAGAGATTGGAAATTCGTCCCGATTGAGCGATCGAGTGGGTGGATATAGGAGTGGTAGATGCACCCTGATTATTCGTCCCTAATTAGCCTTTATTGGCTGAGTTGGGGCGTTTTTTTTGGACTGGCAAATAGATTTGAAATTCGTCCCGATTGAGCGATTGAGTGTGTGGATATAGGAGTGGTAGATGCACCCTGATTATTCGTCCCTGACTAGCCTTTATTGGCGAGTTGGGGCGTTTTTTTAGCGATCGAGGCTGGCAAGAATTGATAAATGCGCAAGCGATCGTTTTCGTAATAAATTCGATGTAGATTGGGATGATGGCGGCGATAAGTTTCGCATAGTTGCAGGAGGGCACGCTCTAACTGGGTGCGCCCACTGGGAGAGCGATAATGACGATAGGTAGGGTCGATCAGTACCGAGTAGGGCACGGGATACTCCGGCTTATCGGCAACAAAAGGGCGTTTTTCGGTAAAGATTAATAGTGGTGTTGGGTGGGGAAAATAAAAGCTCGGCTTAGTGACGAGATCTTGGTATTTGGCGGTAAACACAGCGGCATCTTCATACCAGCCGCGACCGTAGACTTGGGACAATTGTTCGATTGGGGCGACGACCGTCCAGTGATGGCGCGGGAAGAGATGGCCGATCTCGATGGCTTTGCGAGCGGCGGCATCATATTCGAGATAATCGATCGTGGGTAAGGATGGCAGACAGAAATTGAGCGTGATGGCGATAAAAACGGTCAAGCAAATTGGTGCCGACCAACTCGCCAATAATAATCGCCCCGCAGTCGAGATCGCGATAAATAATAGCCCCACTAATAAGCTCAACCCGATCGGTAATGTGGCTAAGATGCCTGTAAGCGGGGGGAACCGCTCGATCGAGGTCGCCGCTAAGACGGCTAAAATCGTCCAGGCGGTACTGAGGGTAAATAACGCCATCTGGCGGCCAAAAATCAGTCCAAAGCTGCCGAATAACAGCAGAATCAGCAAGCTCGGCGCGATCGCCGCTACTAACAGAACGCAGCAAAGCGTATTGACGATCGCTTCATTCCGCTGGGCGGAGCGGTGGAGCTGCGTGCTACAGCCGATCGCCAACATCGCAAACAGCGCGCCCAATTCAAACTCGCTGACCGCCCACGATCGAATTAAACCCCGATCGAGCGTATCCTTGAGGGCATGCAGACATTGCTGAACGCTGAAGGGCAACTGGGTCGAAATTGGGAGCTGCCAAGTAAATAGATAGGCTCCGAGACTATAAGTCGCCGCGAAGGTCGCCGCGTCGTTGTTAGTCAAGCAACGCAGCATATAGCCGACACTCAGCACCAGCAACGTGCCGATAATCGCTCCGAGTACGTGGACGACGTGGACGGGATGGACGCCACTCACCGCAGTTAGAAAAGCGGCTAAACTGGGAAAAATCGGCAGTCGATCGACTTGCAGTAAATCCCGCGCCAAAATCTTTTGGGTCAGCAGTAGTTGCTCGTAGGTATCGGGATGAGCGAAGCGAAATTCCGTCAAGGGATGCTCGAATCGCAACCCCACCGCCAGCAACAGGATCGAGATCGTCGCGATCGCACTCAAGATAATGAACGGTAAGCTCCGTTTCGAGCGATCGATTCGCGCTTGGAACGACTGTTCGAGAAATTGCCGCGGCCAGCGCAGCCACTGTATGAGTTGAGGCATCGACAAGCCGCGATCGAAAATATCGACTGTCGAGATCGCCAGTTGTTGGGCGAGCTGTCGCACTGGTTGCCGATACTGCCATTGATGGCTGGCAATCCAACCAATACTCAAACCCGCACTGTAGCCTAATACCGCCGCAATCCAAGTAAATAATCCAAGCTTCGTCCACAACATGCTGCCGATGGCGACAATCGCCATCGTGCGGACAAATGCGCCGACTAGCCGACTCGACCATGACGGAATCGATCGCTGCGGAAAGGCGATCGTCGGCAGATAGCCAAATAGCAATATAAAGACAAGCACCACCCACCCATTGGCGAGCACATCGATGAGGAGGGATGGTTGACTAAACACGCAGTGGCAGAAAAAAGCTACAATTTATAGTGTATGCGGATTCACGCTCGCACCAGCAATTTCTAGCGCGATCGCGAAAGCTATCTACACCACCGCCGCCATTAATTACGTAAATTTGGTTGGGGACGATCTCCGTTTAGCCTATAATATGGTGCGGTAGCAACGCACTGCGGTCGAGCGGTATCTATGAAACGCTGGCTTCAGTTGCCGCCATGCCAAACTAATGTTTATATCGATCGTCAGGAGCTAAACTTACGGCTTACACGCGCCCCCTCGCCAATCTAATCGAGCAATTGCAACGATTGCCTGGAGTAGGTCCCAAATCTGCTCAGAGGCTAGCTTTATATGTTCTCAAACGTACGCCCCAAGAAGTCGAACAACTAGCCCAAGCTTTAATCGATGCCAAGCAGCAAGTTGGCTTTTGTCAAGTCTGTTTTCATCTATCCGCCGAGCCGATTTGCGATATCTGTCGCAATCCCCAACGCGATCGCCAAACGATCTGTATCGTGGCTGATTCTCGCGATGTGATTGCCTTAGAAAAAACGCGCGAATTTAGCGGACAGTATCATGTTTTAGGCGGGATTATTTCCCCGATGGATGGCATCGGCCCCGAACAGTTAAATATTTCCTCACTACTGCACCGGATTACCCAGCAAGACGTCAAAGAAGCCATCGTTGCTGTCAGTCCCACCGTCGAAGGTGAAACCACAACCTTATATTTGGGCAGACTGATTTCGCCCTTAACTAAAGTTACTAGAATTGCCTTCGGCTTACCGATGGGTGGCGATCTAGAATATGCAGATGAAATAACTCTCGCCCGCGCTCTCGAAGGCAGGCGAGAAATCAGTTAAGTTAGAGTAACAACATCCCACGAGGATCGGTGTGGATATTATTAAATCGAGCTAATTTTTTAACTCAGTTATTGACATGTCGATTGTTAACAACCGAGCCATAATCTGAAGTTAAATGCCGATAGATGTTGTCGATCTAATTTGGACTAAAGATCGACTTTCCTCTTCAAGCATCGCTAATTCTAAGTCAATTTCTTCTTGATTAAAACAATCAATTGACCGAGTTGTTTTTTCAAGGTATCGACTTCAGTTTCTAGGTGAATGACCTTTTGAACTGTAGCTTGCTGTTCCGCATCGCGATCTTGGCGAATGGCTTCAAATTTAGCCATCAAGTCTTGGATCTCGGTAGCGCGCGAACGCTCTGTTGCCACCAATTGGGCTTGTAGTTCCTGGATCTGAGTACTAGTAGCCGATTGGAAGGTTGCCAACTGCTCTTGCGCTCGATCGAGCTGCGCTTGCAAGCGATCGAGTTCGTCATTAGTGACTGGATATTCACCGGCGGCCAAGGCCATTGGTTGTGGCAGTTCTGAAGTCAGACGCGGACGAGCCTTGCGCGCTTTAGTCATCGCTGACTGGATCGCATCCTTGAGAATAACTCGATCGAACGGTTTTTCGATAAATTCAAAAAATTCAAACGGCTCGGAAATCTTGCTGGTAACTTCCTCTTTTTTACCAGACATCAAGACCAAAGGGATCTTCTGAAACTCCGGATGTGCCTGAATTTGCTGAAAGACATCCCACCCACTCATTTTAGGTAGGATAAAATCTAACATAATTAAAGAGGGGTGCTCTTTTTCCACAAAGTTGATGCCTTCTAGGCCATCTTTTGCTTCGATGACTTCAAAGTCGCCTTCGGGAAGCATATCGCGAACTGTCTTTCTGATGACGCGACTATCATCAATTACCAAGATTTTACTAGTTGCCACACTTGACTCCTTGTTGTCTGTTATGAACTTAGGTGTTGTTACTCGTCGTTACTCCTATCCTATAATTCAGAGGGTTGAACTCAGTTTCAGTGCAAATCGATAAAACTTTCTAAAAAATTGCCATGAGGCGATCGAGCGTCTTGACTCCCTCAGGATCTCAAATTGCCAAGTTCCTAGATTAACATCGATCGTCCCATCAATTTAGCTTAATTAGACCGTTAAATTCAAGGGTAGGCGATCGATAGTATTTTAGCTAAGTCCCTGCTATTCCTCACTCCCACCGCGATTGCAAACCTATGTCCTCAACTTCTTCCGATCTAGCTCGTTGGCGCGCCGAAGTTCAAGCTTTACCACCCTGGTTGCGGAGATCGTCGATCGGTACGGCTAGCGATCTATCCACCGTCCAACAGATTGTCAAACAGCGGCAGATTCATACGATCTGCGAAGAAGGTCGCTGTCCCAATCGCGGCGAATGCTATAGCCAGAAAACTGCGAGTTTCTTGCTGATGGGGCCGACTTGCACCCGCAGTTGCGGCTTTTGTCAAGTCGATAAAGGTCACGCACCGATGCCCTTAGACCCTCAAGAACCGCAGAAAGTCGCCGAAGCAGTCGGGCTGATGGGTTTAAAATATGTCGTCTTAACCGCCGTCGCGCGCGACGATCTCGACGATGGTGGTGCGGGCTGGTTTGTCGCGACGATCGAAGCAATTCGCATAGCGAATCCCGACACGCAAGTAGAAGTCCTCACCCCCGACTTTTGGAGCGGTCGCAATGCTCACAGCCAACAACAGCAACGCATCGCCACTGTAGTTAGCGTCAGACCGGCTTGTTACAACCATAATGTCGAAACAGTCGCCCGACTTCAAGATCGAGTGCGACGGGGGGCAAAATACCAGCGATCGCTAGATGTCCTGCGCCACGTTAAAACCCTAGATTCCAGCATCCCGACCAAATCAGGCTTAATGCTCGGACATGGTGAAACCGAAGCCGAAATTATCGAGACATTGCAAGATCTGCGATCGATCGATTGCGATCGAATTACCCTGGGACAATATATGCGCCCATCCCTCGAACACTTGCCTGTCGTTAAATACTGGACACCAGATGAATTCGATCGCTTTGGTGCGATCGCCCGCGAGTTAGGCTTTGGGCACGTTCGATCGGCACCGCTGGTTCGGAGTTCTTATCACGCTGGGGAATAGCTATTCCTTTCGGTGCGTTACGCTTCTGCGAAGGCAGACGCTACGCGAACGCGGTAACACACCTACGATCTTCTGACGATCTCGCTCTAACAACGCGATCGAATCCAGTAAGTATATTCAAATCAAAATGTTCTTATAGGATACACTTTTTGAAATTAGAGGCAGCCAAACATCTGCTTAGAGCGAGTAATTTTGGAGCAGAAGGCATCGGTATTGACTTAAACGAATTTAGGATCGAAAAATTGCTAATCGTTCGATACAGACGACCGCGCTCTAACATGAATATTTAGATTAAATAGGCTTCATGGTGGGGAGAGACTCAAAACCTAAATTCAGCAAAAATCAGATGACATCGAGACTAACTTGGAGAGCGGAATGGAACTAGACACACTACCAGCATTAATTCAGCAAATGTTAACACCGGAATTTTATCCGCATCCGGTGCAGATGCCGATTCAATTGATGCAAACCCATGCCTCTTATGTCTTGATGACGGGAGACTTTGCTTACAAACTCAAAAAGCCAGTTAATTTTGGTTTCTTAGATTATTCAACCGTTGCCAAACGCCAACACTTCTGTCAGGAAGAATTACGGCTCAATCAACGCGGAGCCAAAGAATTATATATAGAAGTAGTTGCTATTAGTAAGCAAGGCGATCGGTATCAGTTCGGCAACGATGGCGAAATAGCAGACTATGCTGTCAAGATGGTGCAGTTTCCCCAATCAAGTTTACTCAGTAATATGTTTGAGTCGGGGGAGATTGAGATTGCCGACATCGAAGAAATGGGTCGAGTTGTGGCTGATTTTCACGCTCGGGCGCAAACCAACGAATATATTCAGAGTTTCGGGACGATCGAGCGGATTAAAGAATCGATCGACGACAACTATCGCCACACTGAAAAATATATCGGGCGCGCCCAGACACCACAGCAATTTACCGAAACCAAAGCCTATACCGATCGCTTCTTAAGCGAGCATTCCGAACTATTCCTCGATCGAATTAATCAGGGGTTTATTCGCGAATGTCATGGCGATTTACACTTGCGCAATATCTGTCGATGGCAATCCAAAATCGTGCTATTTGATTGCATCGAATTTAACGAGCCATTTCGATTTGTCGATACGATGTACGATATCGCTTTTGCCGTAATGGATCTCGAAGCTAGAGGACGTAAAGATTTTGCCAATCGGTTTTTAAATACCTATGCCGAGCACACTGGCGACTGGGCAGGTTTGCAAGTATTGCCGATGTATTTGAGCCGTCAGGCGTATGTGCGAGCGAAGGTGACATCCTTCTTGCTCGACGATCCGAACGTCGATAGTCAGGAGCGCGCCGCAGCCGCCCAGACAGCGGGAGGGTACTATCGTCAGGCTTGGGAGTATACGCGCGATCGCCAAGGCAAGCTAATCATGCTATCAGGACTATCGGGTTCTGGGAAAAGTACGCTGGGGAAAAAGATTGCGGGAGCATTAGGTGGCGTCCATCTGCGATCGGATGCAGTGCGCAAGCATTTGGGGGGAATTCCGCTGTTCGCTAAAGGCGATGCGAGTCTGTATACGCCCGAAATGACCGATCGCACTTATCAGCGGTTGCTAGCATTGGGTGTTCAACTAGCCGCACAGGGCTGGACGGTGATTTTGGATGCCAAGTACGATCGAGTGTCGCTGCGGGCGGCGGCGATCGATTTAGCCACGTCTGGAGGCATCCCTTTACAGATCTTGCACTGTACTGCGCCTGTGGAGGTGCTGCGCGATCGCTTGAGGCAGCGGACTGGCGATGTTGCCGATGCGACGGTAGATTTGCTAGCTAGTCAGCAGGCGGCTTGGGAAGATTTTACGCTGACGGAAGGGAGGTATGTGACTGGTGTAGATACTACGAGGGATTTGGATGATTTTGTCTGTGGACTTTAGGGAGTTGGGAGTTGCTGTACCACCGTATGGGAGTTGCGGCTCTCGCCCGCCTTTGTTCCCCGACGGTTTAGAGAGACAAGACAGGGAGTTCGGAGCGGGAAGTGGGGAGATTTGCCGATCGAGTTGTTTTTCTGGGCAGGGAAAATTCTTTTAAACTAAAAGTATCCCCATCTCATTGCAAATGTCATGTCATCATCCACTGAGCCAGATCTCCGCGAAATTAAGAATGCGATCGATGCTAATAGTAAAGCGATTGCCGATCTCAGTGTTTCGATCGCGGGATTGCGGGAAGAAACACGGGTGGAATTTGCGAAGTTAGAGGGTCTGATTAATAATATCGAAACTAAGCTCGATGGCAAAATTCAAGTCGTGCAAGCAGAAATGCGGACGATCGATGTCAAGTTGGAAGAACGCACCCGCATTGGCTTTTGGGGGATATTAGCTAGGGGAATTCCGCTGCTAGTGTTATTAGGCGTGGCGATCGCTTTTTTGTTGTCTTAGACACTAACCCCACCCCTAAGTTTCTACAGTGTATACGCATCTCTGGTTAGAGGCGATATTGGTGGGAATCCCCCTAAATCCCCCTTAAAAAGGGGGACTTTCGATCCGGTTCCCCCTTTTTAAGGGGGCTAGGGGGATTTAGATCTCAAAACGAAGTCTAGTAGACTTGCGCATACATGGTTGCTCCAAAAGTAGGGGCGGGGCTTCACAATTTGAAATTAGTCTTCGAGTTCCCAGAGATCTTTGGGATTATCAGGATCGATCGGGCGTTTGGGATGGACGATCAACACTAGTTGAGCCAGGAGCGGGATCGAGGGGGCAGTCTCGAACCATTCTACTGCTAGCTTGCCATCGCGATCGACAGCAAAATAATTAAACTCATTCCACTCAGTCGCCTGACGATCGAGAATCAGGATCGTATCTGCCCATTCGCCATTAATCGGTAGTGGCACGGTATCTCTAGTGGCGGTAATCGCGATCGGATCTTCGGCTTTGCACAATACGCCCCAACCTGGCAGGCTCACCCAGCCGCCATCCCAATTGCTATGAAAGATTTGAAAAGCCCCGGTACTGTTAGCTATTTGCGGGACATCGGCGAGCATGTTGGTAGCGATCGGAAAGGCACCAGCGACGGGAATCGTGCGCGGTAGCTCTTCATCAGCTTCCAACCGATAGATCGGTAGTGGTGGTGCTGGGCGTTGGGGTGGTGCCGTCAGCGCGGTAAGTAACTTTTCGATCTGAGTGCGAGCACCTTGACTGTGGGCAAACATCAGTCCGCGCGCGATCAGTCGCGTTTTTTCGGTCAGATCGGCTTGTTGTTTGATATATCGCCAGTATTGGTAAGCCACGGCATCGCCGGGATGGTGGGTAAAACCCTCGGGCGGCTGGCGCATATACGAAAATTCTTTAAATGCCTTCACGACTTCTTTGGAGCCTTCCGAGTCGATATTGCGGCTGTGGAGATAGTCAGCCGTCGCCGCCCGATCTGCTTGAGAGAGTATCCGCAGTTCGTAGAGACTATCGCTACCGACGCGCCGATAATGAGCTTCTGTTGCTGGCGCAATGCCAACGATCATCATACTATCGAACACCTGGGCGGCGACGATGATTTGATTCTGCTGGATTGGTTCAAATCCCGTCTTCTCAAAAATGTCTTGGGGTTTGAGTCCCTCTTTTTGGAGTTGCTGGCAAGCTTTACCCCATTCTACCCAGTTGCCTTCTTTGCGCCGCAACATGAGCAAGATTGCTTCGGTATCGATCGGTGGCTGGTTATCGGTGAGTTCGGTCATGATTGGGTGTTTGCGATCGATGATAGATCTAGTATCTTACGTTGGCGGAGTCGCTGGAAACGAGCAGCAACTGGATTTAGTTGTGATAGCGAGGGCGACTATGTCCCATGCTTACATTATAGCGATCGCAGTATATCTATTTGGCTGTAGAATGTGCGTGCGCAGAGTAGTACCCCGGTAACTCAGTCATTTACACCGCGCCGTCCATCTCCAAAGTCTTCATGTACAAACACCTCACACCCGCCCTGTTCGGTGCTAGCTTGGCTATCTCAGTCATGCAGATTTTACCCGATCGAGCAATTGCCGATACCCCGATCGATCCAACCATCCCGACTGCTCCGATTGGTGAATCGCGTTCCGAGTTAGCGCGCCAGCGCATCGTGACGATCGAAACTCGATCCGGACAAGGTTCGGGGACGATCGTCAGGCATGTTGCCAATACTTATACGATCTTAACTGCCGCCCATGTGGTCAACAATCTGCGCAATGCGCCCTTCTCCATTACCACGCCCGATCGCCAACAATATATCGTCAATCCTAGCGATGTCAAAATTGCGCCCAACTCAATCGATTTAGCGACAATTACCTTCCAGAGCGATCGCGATTATGCTGTCGCCGAACTGGGTGATTCGCACACACTCGCTCGGGGTCAGCGGGTATTTATTGCGGGCTTTCAGGGGAAAATGTTAAAGTTTTTTCCTGGCACCGTTGTCGCCAGTAGCCACCAAGCTCAAGCTCAAGGCTATGGAGTGGTCTTTAGCAGCGTGGATGTGCTGCCAGGGATGAGCGGTGGGGGCTTATTTACTGACAAGGGCAGCCTAATCGGCATCAATGGCAAAAGCATCGGGACGATGACTGGCTATGTCAATCAAAGTGACAGTCGCTCGTCCCCGTCACCACAGCCCACCCACAGGATTAAAGCCGTGAGCGGTTTGGCGATCCCGATCGATACATTTACCCAAATTGCCAGCCAACTCAGCCTCGACATCGCGCCGACAGCTCCCATCCCCGTCTCAGCAACGCTCACAGCCGACGATCTGTTTATTACCGCTCAGGAAAAATCGGAAAAAGGCGATTATCCGGGCGCAATTGCCGATTACAATCGCGCCCTGGCGATCGATCCCAAATTTCTAGAGATCTATTTTCGACGCGGGATCGCCCGGAGCCTTACCAAAGATTGGTCTGGTGCCGAAGCCGACTATACGCAAGCGATCGCCATCGATCCCGAACATCCCGAAGTTTACTTACATCGCGGCAGTATCCGCAATATCCAATCTAATTGGCAAGGTGCCAAAGTCGATTTCAATACCGCGATCTATCTCAATCCCAATGCTGCCGCTGCTTATATCGGGCGCGGATTTGCACTGTGCGAACTTCAAGATTGTCAACGTGGGTTAAAAGATTACGATCGGGCGATCGCGCTCGATCCTAATTCGGCGGAAGCTTATCAACGGCGCGCTCATGCTTACCATCGTCTCGGCAACAATCGCACGGCGATCGCCAATTATGTCGTTGCCGCCGAGCTGTATCAAAAGCAGGGCAAAGATATTGACTATCTGAATACGGTGGCGAAGATTAAGCAGTTGGTTAAAAGCTAGATAGCCAGATACACTTCACTGTTCTGAAAACTAGTGAGAAAGTAATTCTCCGATAATTTCTTACTAGTTTGGCATTTTTTTAGATATTCATGAGTTTCTAAAATCAAAGCGGTATCTACCGCTTTTTCCGCAGCTTCGTTGAGATTATCGAAATACATGGGATAGTCTGCTCCAAGATATTCTCGGACAGCAGTTAGGGGGTTAATCAGCAATGGAGTTGCCCGCGCGATACATTCGACGATCGCATTATTGGCACTAGCATCATACAAATCGACAAAAGCAATATTCATAGACAATAGATCGTCATATTCATCGTTAGAGACATAATCGATCGCGACAGTATTCGATCGATAGATCTCATCGACTTCAATTTTGTAAATTCTCGCTTCTAATTTCAGCAGATTGGCAAATGATGCTGCTTCTAGATCGAAAAAAGAGCCGATTCTGACCTTTTGATAGCCCAGGGAGTTATCTTCAGCCAGGGGTAATCGATCAATCGAGTTTAGTTTGCGCAACCACCAACCGATCTGGACGACTTTTTTGTGAGGATTGGTGATAAATCGCTCGAACTCAAATTTTCGATCGGGAATTTCGGTCGGATGAGTTAATACTGAAACTGGTTTTCCGGTCTGCTCTCTGAGCCACTGGGCATGATATTCAGATAACGAAAATAATCCTAAGCAATACGGTAAGCTAGCCTGCCAAATCTCTTTTTCAAATAACTTTTGGGGCGATCTTTGGGGATAATTAAACCAGAGCGGCATCGACTGCGGACTGTGTAGAAAGCCCACCCAAGGCTGTTGATAGGGGACGATCCCCTTTTCTGCTGATGTGGCAAATTGTTCAAATACGCCATCTACCTGCATTTTGGCGAGCATCCGCTGAGAACGCAGTCCCAATCGTTCGTGTTGAAACAGAAAGTTATCATCCAAGTAACCATCGAATAAAATTCCGTGAGGATTATGCAAGGACTTGAGTGCTTGGATGGCGAAGTTCCAACCACTGCGATGCACGCCAAAAATTCTTTGTTGGCCGAGATCGATCTTGCCAGTTGCGAGCGGACTAGTTTTGTCGATCGCAAATGAAGTGTATTCTGGCTTAATTACTTTTACTAAACCCAAACATCGATAGTAGTAACTCAGATCTGTGGCTTCAAAATCTAGTGACAGCGATCGATCGTAATACTCCAGGGCCTCATCGAACCGGCTGCGATCGAACATCAAGTCCCCTAAACGTTGATATGCCGGAAAGTAATTGGGCTGCAATCTCACAGCTTCTTGATAGCAGCTCATCGCATTTTCAAAGTCTCCCTCCAGTTGCCAAGCATTGGCTAATTGGAATTGAGTCCAGGCTGAATCGTTGTTGAAATTTGCCGATCGATCCACAATTTTCTCCCAGCTAATCGTGTTTGGGTGTCGCTCTCATTGGAGTTGAGGATTGTCTCAGTGCAGAGCCAATCTCAACTTATCCGCCAAAACTTGAATATATGGCCCTTTCCATAAATTATTATGATGTCCGCGCAAATTGTGAATTTCGACTTCCCCACTAACTAATTTTCCCCAACCCAGATCGGGATGTAAAGCTCTTTCTAAAGACTGAACGCCAGCCCGAAACAGTGTGAGGTTGCCTCGATAAGATTTACCGGCGTATTTCTCCGCAGCCTGAAAATTAGCAACTAGCACTTTTAAGTATTCAGGTGGCAATGGTGTATCCCAACGATCGATTAGAAATTTGATGTCGCTATTTTGCTGGTATTGGTATCGCGTCCGAAATACGATCCGATCTTGAATGTATTTAACGCGGTCTAACATGTCTAGTTGGTAGAGATTGCGCAGATGAATCCCGATCGTGGGGAGTAACGGCGGACGGGCTGCTGATAAACTCGGAGCGGCATTGTCGATCGAAGCTAATAAACCAATTGTTTCGCCTTGCTGTTCGAGTTGGCAAGCAATTTCAAAAGCCACTAAGGCTCCAAACGAATAACCAATCAGATAATAAGGCCCTTGCGGCTGTACGGTTTGGATTTCCCGAATGTAGCGAGCAGCCATGTCCTCGATGCGAGTCAATGGAGCTTGCACGCCATCTAATCCTAGCGACTGCAAGCCATAGATCGGCTGCTCTGCCCCTAAATAAGCGGCAAGGGGATAATATTCCAAAACGTTACCGCCGACGGGATGAGCGCAAAATAAGGGCGGTTTGGAACCGCGAGCGGCGATCGGTACTAGCGACGACCAAGTTGTCGCTCCTGGCGATTGGCGCAGGATCGTAGCTAGTTGCTCGATCGTTGGCGAGTGGAACAGAGTGGCTAGGGGCAGGTTGGTGCCGAATGTTTTGGCAATGGCGGCAAATAACTGGACGGCGAGCAGCGAGTGCCCCCCCAACTCAAAGAAATTGTCTCTAGTCCCGATCGATTGAATTCCCAGCACTCGCTCCCAGATTTTGGTCAGTTGCAGTTCTAATCCATCCTGGGGCGGGACAAAGGTTGCAGCTGGTTCTAAGCTGGCTCGATCTGGTAGGGGTAAGGCTTGGCGATCGATCTTCCCATTCGCCGTCAGCGGGAAGGTTTCTAATATGACAAAAACGGAGGGCACCATGTATTCGGGTAGCCGCTCGCCGAGGAAGCTGCGCAATTCGCTAGTCGTCGGCAGGAGATCTCGGTGCGGCACGATATAAGCGATTAAGCTCTTACTGCCTGGAGTTATTTCTCTGGCGATCGCGACCACCCGATCGACCAGCGAGTGTTGAGCCAGAACTGTCTCGATCTCACCGAGTTCGATGCGGAAGCCGCGCACTTTGACTAGATCGTCGATGCGACCCAGGAATTCGATGTTGCCGTCACTCGCATAGCGAGCGAGGTCGCCAGTTTTGTAGATGCGTGCGGATGAAACAGTTGAGAAGGGATTGGGTATAAATTTCTCGGCTGTCAATTTGGGCCGATTGAGATAGCCTCTGACTACTCCAGCTCCGCCGATGTATAGTTCTCCATGGACGCCGATGGGCACTGGTTGGAGCTGTTTATCGAGGATGTAGATTTGCGTGTTAGCGATCGGTCGTCCGATCGCACACAGTGTCTGGTGAGTGCTGCCGATTGAGTTAGTTGCATGTACCTGGGCGATGGTAGACCAAACGGTTGTTTCGGTGGGGCCATATAGATTCCACAATTTGCTTCCAGTTGCGAGAATTTGGTGGGCGAGTCGATTTGGCAAGGCTTCACCACCACACAAGACTTTGAGCGGATAATTTGCATCCCAGCCACCCGCTAATAGCAGTTGCCACGTAGCTGGTGTCGCTTGCATCACAGTTGCTTGGGATTTAACTAGTTCGGTAAACAGTCGATGGGCATCGCTCGTTACGGCCCGAGCCACGATCGCTACTTTCGCACCAATTATTAGGGGCAGGTATAGTTCGAGGGCGGCAATATCAAAGCAAATCGTTGTCACCGCCATCATCGTATCCGCTGAAGTTAACCCCACGGGGCGCATAGCGTGCAAAAAGTTGACTAGATTTCGATGTTCGACTGCCACCCCCTTGGGTTGCCCGGTAGAACCAGAAGTGTAGATTGCATAAGCTAAGTTCTCGCCGCGTACTTCTCGATCGAGATTCTCTGGACTATAGCCTGTTAACTGCCAATCGGAATCTAGACAAATCACCAGATCGGGCGGAGACGGCAAATGGGATCGCAACTCCGATTGAGTGACGAGAATTTTGACATCGGCATCTGCCAACATATAACTGATGCGGGCGGGCGGATAATGCGGATCTAGGGGCACATAAGCTCCCCCAGCTTTCAAAATCCCCAGCAATGCCACTACCATCTCGATCGACCGCTCCATCAAAATCCCCACCAGCACATTTGCAGTTACACCTGCATGCTGCAAGCGATCGGCTAGTTGATTGGCGCGGCGATTGAGTTGTGCGTAAGTAATTTTGTCATCCTCACACACCACCGCAATTGCGGTTGGCGTGCGTGCGACCTGGGCTTCAAATAATTGATGGATGCAGAGCTGTCTAGCATCGTCAACTTTGGTATCGTTCCACTCGCCGAGCAGTTGTTGCCGTTCTGCTGGTGTTAAGAGCGGTAGATCGGCGATACGCTGGGCTGGGTTGGCCACAATCGCTGCTAGTAAAGTTTGAAAATGTCCGATCGTCCGCTCGATCGTGGCCGCATCAAACAAGTCAGTATTGTATTCAATGCCACCCTCGATCCCGGTAGCTGTTTCTTGCAAGTCTAAGGTGAGGTCAAAATTGGCGGTGGTACTGGGTACTTCGATCTCTGTAACTGTCAGCCCTGGTAGTGTCCAAGCGGTACTAGCATTATGCTCGAAGATAAACATGACCTGAAATAGGGGCGAACGGCTTAAATCGCGATCTAAATTCAGTGCTGCAATTAGTTGCTCGAAGGGTAGAGCTTGATGAGCATAGGCTCCTAAAGTTACTTGCCGGACGCGACCGAGCAATTCTTGAAAACTGGGATTATCTGCAAGGTTGGTACGCAGTACTAAGGTATTGATAAAACAGCCGATCGAGCGATCGATCTCCTGACGGCTACGTCCAGCAATCGGAGTTCCCACGAGGATATCTTCCTGCCCACTGGATCGATAGAGTAACGTTCCGAAGGCGGCTAATAAAGTCATAAATAGAGTTACGCCCTCCGCCTTGCTCAGAGACTTGAGCGCGTCTGAGATCGTTTGCGGCACTTCTAAAAATTGATACGCACCCCTGGCTGTCTGAACGCGTGGATGCGGTCGATCGGTCGGCAATTGCAAGATTGGCAAGCTGCCCTGTAACTGTTGTTGCCAATATTCGAGCTGAGTGGCGAGGATGCCACTTGCGACCCAGCGATGTTGCCAACTCGCAAAATCGGCATATTGGATCGTGAGATCTTTGAGTGGCGAAGGTTTATTCGCACAGAACGCGGTGTACAGCACAGTCAGTTCTTGCAAGCAAATCTCGATCGAGATCCCATCGCCAATGATATGGTGTACGACCAGAATTAGCTGATGAATTTCTGGGGCAAGGCGAATCAATTCGACCCGCAATAGGGGGCCGCGTTCCAAGTCAAAAGGCTGTTGAGCCAACAGCTGGAGTTGTTGTCGAGCGGCCTGCTCTCGCTCGATTTCGGATAAATTTTGGAGATCGACGATCGGTAAAATTAAGACTGCATCTGGATCGATCGATTGAGCCGATTTCCCATCCACCAAGTGAAAAGTAGTTCTGAGGATTTCATGCCGTCGGACAATTTCGCGCAAACTCCGTTCTAGAGCCGTCACGTTAAGCTGTCCTGTCAACCGAAAGGCGACTCTAAGATTATTGACAGCACTAGCGAGTGATAATTGCTCGATGAACCAGAATCGCTGCTGGGCAAAGGAGAGCGGCAAGACACCGTTTCGACTAACAGGCTGGATCGGTACTCCCTTACGGGCCGAATTCAAAGCCGAGCGC
>NZ_JANPGM010000759.1:0-2541 GCF_031423935.1 Chamaesiphon sp. VAR_69_metabat_338 | reverse complement strand
GAAATTGGCGATCCCTTCCCGTAATTGTTGGACGTAGGCATGTTGATCGGTCGAGCCTTTGTTACCGTAGACGGCGATACCCTGATAGACTTTGTTACCATCGAGATCGTCTTCTTTACCCAACGATTCCATCACCAATTGCTGGAGATAGCGGCTAAATAATAGCAAACTATCTTTGTATGGTAGAACAACCATATCTTTTTCCCCTTTGCCATTGCCCGACGCATACCAAGCCAGTGCGAGCAAAGCGGCGGGATTGGTTTTGAGATCTGGCACCCGCGTGGCGATGTCCATCTCTTTCGCGCCAGCTAAAATCCCCTGAATGTCGATCCCCTGAAGTGCGGCGGGGAGTAGCCCGACGACAGATAATTCGGAAGTTCGTCCCCCAACCCAGTCTGGCATCGGGAATCTCGCAATCCAGCCCTGGGATTCGGCAACCTTATCGAGCTGGCTGCCCGTGCCAGTCACTGCCACTGCATAGGCGGGGAAATCGAGCTGATGAGCCTGATAGATTGCTTGAACTTCGATCATCCCATTGCGGGGTTCTGGGGTACCGCCGGACTTGGAGATGACCATTACTAGCGTGGTATTCAGTCGGTTTTGGATGCGACTGATGACGCGATCGATCCCCGCAGGATCGCTATTATCGATGAAGTGAATGGTTAATGGCGATCGATCTGGTGCTAAAGCTTCGGAGACAAATTGCGGCCCTAATGCCGAGCCACCAATCCCGATCGTAATCAAATCCGTGAATTTGCCACCTTGAGGGGGATGAATATCACCAGCATGGATCTTTCGAGCGAAACTCGTAACATCATCGATCGCCAGCTTAATTTCGGTCGCAATTTCAGGCGTGGGCGCGAGTTCTGGGTTGCGCAACCAATAATGTCCGACCATCCGCTGTTCGTCAGGATTGGCAATTGCCCCCGCTTCTAAAGCTGCCATATCGGCAAATGCTTTGACAAATTTGGGTTGCAGTTGGGAAACCAACGCATCATCGAATCGCATCCGACTGATGTCTAGATAAAAGCTTAACCCTGGGTGATAATACAACCAATCTTGATATCGCTGCCACAGCAATGCACCTGTTGCCATTACTCAACCAACCTCTTAAATCTAAAAAATTCTACGGCGATCTCAATGTGCCCTGTTACTAAGATACCAGCCTGAAGGTTATCGGACTGGATATCTTTACACAAAAGATGAGATCGATTGGTGTTTGCAGTCGATTTTCGGTAGTACGGTAGGCGATCGAGATTAACAAATGACGCTCGAATCTGTTGATTTTGAACGCGATCGGCTCAACTTACCTTGACTACATGTGGTATAGTTCGTGTAAACTTCTCGAATATTACGCTCAATCGAATAAGTTTGAAAAGTTTGCAAAAGCGATCGAGCTTTAAGACGAGGATCGTCTAGATGTCATTCCTATGTTCGGGAAATAAACGGAAATCCGGATAAAAAATATCTACCTAACTGCGGACAAAGTCTTTGCGCTTGTCGTTACAAATCATCACCATTATTTATCAGGAGGAATCATGCGTTTTCTAGCCTCAACCGCGATCGCTTGCTTGCTACTAGCTCAGAGCATTTGCACTAAGTCAGAAGCAGCAACCATCAATTTAACTCAAGGGCAATGGGACGTTACGGGATTTGATATTATTAGTTGGAATGGCTCGAAATTATTTTTCAGCACCCAAGTTCAAAACGGTTCAGACTACGACATTACTGGCTACTTTAATTGGTCCAGTAACGGCACTTATCGGGGGCGTGAGGATTTTATTGGAACATACACCGCCAATAACTTGTTGAATTTCAGAGGCACTGCAATCAGTAGCACCAGCATTCAATTGGCTAATTATCGCGCTGAAGTCCTCAGCCCATCCCAAATAGGGAATGGCACCTGGACTGCAACGGGCATTTCCGGTACCTGGAGTGCTGTAAATTCAACAAATTCGACTTCCGTGCCCGAACCTAGCTCTGTACTGGGATTGGGCATCATGGCAGTGGGTGTAGTTATGCTCAAACGGCGCATTCAGCGTAAAGCTTAGCACCCACTGTTAGCCCTGTCTCGCTACAACGGCTTCATGCCTAGATTAAAATTGTGCGAACAAGTCCATTAATATTTCTTCAGGCGATACCATGTGCATTTGCTGAAAGACAGCAGGGCCTTTGAGGAAATCTTTAATAGCGATCTTTTTATCGCGAAAATCAGTGACAAACTGATGGACTTCGGCAACGATTTGAATTTGCGATTCGGTTTCGGCGACCATTTCACCGATCGGGTCGATCCCTTTTTTCGTTAACTTCTTGTATTCAGCCACGACCGATCCTTCGGGGGTACTTTTGGTCGCCCGGATTTCTTGTTTGAGCTGGGTAAATTGACTAGTAAGAAATTCATTCTCACGCTCGACGCGATCGCAGCGACGGGCGAGATCGTCTTCGTTATCGCGATCGATAATTTCGCCCATCTGGTGTTGTTTCTCGATCGCTAGTAATTTAGCCAGGTCGCCAGCTTGGTAAGCTTGATTGATTTCTTTC
>NZ_JANPGM010000758.1:0-7740 GCF_031423935.1 Chamaesiphon sp. VAR_69_metabat_338 | reverse complement strand
GTACTCGTCCGATTTTGGCGATCGAATATCTACTCCAAGTCTAGATAGTTTTGGGATGAATGAATCGAGGTACACCACGACATCGATCGACCGAACATCATCTGTGATTCGATCTAGATCGTAGAGAGCAATCATGGCGATCGACGCTCGTTTTAGTGACACCAAAAATTCTAATTTTTCACTGTTTAAGATCCTAATTATGATGCAACTACCAATGATAATTAAAACTGCGACGACGCTCGCGATCGTATTTACTACTACACTATTGGGAGCGATCGATGTCAATGCTCGTACCGATCGACAATTGTCTATTCGCCAGAACGGTAATCTCGCTCAAAACGCTCAAAAACAAGCGGAAGATCTGTTGATCGCTGGCAACCAAAAATTCCAGAGGAAGGACTATGATGGCGCAATTGCTGATTATTCGCGATCGCTACAGATTAATCCTAACTACGATAAAGCTCTATTCAATCGTGGCATTGCCTACGGCATAACGGGTAATAAACAAGGAGCGATCGATGACTATACTCAAGTCATCAAATTGAATCCCCAGAGTGCGAACAGTTATTTTAATCGATCGGTCGTCAAAAGCAATCTCGGCGATAAGCAAGGTGCATTAAGCGATCTCAATCGGGTCTTGCAAATCGACCCACAAGCGACAGATGCTTACCTCAATCGGGGCAATCTCCTGCAAGATACTGGTGACTTTGAAGCGGCTACTGCTGATTTTTCACGAGCAATTAAACTCAAACCGAATCGTGCCGATGCCTATCTCAATCGCGGCATCACTAAATTTAAGTCTGGCGATCGTCAAGGTGCGATCGCTGATTACGATCTAGCAATTAAAAACGATCCAAATTATCATCTTGCCTATAATAATCGCGCCTTGTCAAAGGCAGATTTAGGCGATACCCAAGGCGCAATTACCGATTTCAATCGCGCGATTCAGATCGAGCCTAAGTACTATCTTTCCTACTATAATCGGGCTAACTTACGCCGCAAAGCCAACGATAATTCGGGTGCGATCGTCGATTATAGTAAAACAATTCAACTCAATCCTACCTACGCGGCTGCTTATAATAATCGCGGCCTCGCTCAGAAGAAACTAAAAGATTATTCAGCCGCAATTCTTGATTTTAATAAAACGCTCGAACTGACTCCAGATTTTGCCGAAGCTTATTATAATCGCGGTGCTGCCCGTCAAGCCCTCAAAGATCGATCGGGTGCAGTCAGCGATTTGAAAACAGCGGCGCAATTATATCAACAGCAAGGCAGTGGCCGAGAATCAAAAAAAGCCCTCGAACTAGTAACACAAGTCCAAAATCAACAGTAATAACTACTCACTCAGTTGTGAGGATGCTAAAAACTTGAATTAATCGTTGCTAGAGGTCCCAAACCAACCGTGCTCGATCGCCAAATATCTCCTACTCCTAAAGTGCCATGGACTTCACTGGCAATCTTATTTTTGACTTATGCTACTTTTGGTTGGTTGTTGCATGATTGGACTAACGATCGGCTGGTATGGCTGCTGGTGGCATTTGGATCGACAGTATTGGGTGGGATAGTTACCTATCCCAGTCGCGCTGTGTCGATCGGTTTTGCGGGATTTTTCAAGACCGATACGCGGGCATTAATTTTAATAATCATCGGTAGTATCGTGACGGTATTACTGCTCACTTGGCTACAATTTTTTGTAGATGCGGTGGTGTTGTGTGCTGCTGGCTTACTGGTTAGTTTAGATCTCAAAACTAGAAATTGGAGCAATTTTGTCAGCTTAATTATCATTATTGGCTGGCAGTTATTGGGAATCAGTGTTGGTTTATATTCTCACCACGTATATATGCATCCATCGGCTAATTTGCCAGCATTTTTTTATATCGATTACTGGTTTCACCTGTTAGATAAGTGGACGATATCAACATTGCTAGTTTCAATCTTCGCTGGTATTAATTTCCCGTACTTGATGAAATAAACTATAGTCAAATACCCGATCTCCATTTGGTGACTGAATGATAATATTTTCAAACCGGCGATCGGCGAGTATTTCCGCAGTCTCGTAAACATGCCGTGCTGAGATCGCATAGGCAACGGTCTCATCGACACCACTCACCAACACGCTAATATTAGCTCGCTGCTGTTGTAGATCGGCGATCGTCAGGCCGTAGAGCGGACTATCGCGATCGATCGGGTGCATGATCGTCCAAGTGAGGACGAGACTGGGCGTGCGTTGGCGAATCAACTTCAGTTCGTGAATCTTACGCATTGATTCTCCTTCCGCAGTGACTTCATCAACAATTAGATATACTTGAGCGGTAGCTTCTAAAATATAGTTGTGGCGTTCGTTGGCAACTCGAAACATCAAAGTCGGTTGCCGATTGTGAGTGCTAACCAGTACAAACTGGCTGAATAATAACTTAGCCGTCGGTCGTGAAAATCTGGCAAAAGCCAATCCCGTCACGACCGCAACTAGCAACAGGCTGGCGATCGCTTCACCCGTGACAATCGCATTAGCATAAAATGTTTTAGGATGAATCGCTCCATACCCGATCGAAGCCAAGGTTTGGACGCTAAAAAAGAAGGCATCATTAAAAGAACCCGCCCGCGCCCCTTCAAGGCAGTCGCCCCCCACTAAATAAGCCAACGCAAATAGGGCATTAATTAGCAAATAAGCGATCGAGACAATGGCTACAAACCCAATCCACGGAATCGTCAATAATAAATGGTACGGATCTCGCCACTGATGGTACCATTTGCCCATGCCATGAATGATAAATTTGCCATTCTGATGTTCGATTCTGACCGTCCGAGACTGGCGGCGCAACTTAGTTTTCATCACGATCGATTTAAATGAATGTAGTAAATCCCATTGGCCGCGATAATTTAGCAGCAGAACTAGACGACGGCACCGTACCGCAAACGCTCGAACTCATCGTTCCCAATATAGATGGCACCGAACCACGACTCGATCTGTGGCTTACTACCCAATTACCCGATTTTTCGCGCTCGCGGTGGCAAAAGCTCATCGCCCAAGGCCAAGTACAAATTGCCGGTCGAGCGTGTACTGACAAGCAGTATAGAGTAAAATCTGGCGATCGCGTGTGTGCCTCAATCCCCGCACCAGATTTACTCGATTTGGTGCCAGAATCGATCCCGCTCGATATTCTCTACGAAGACGACCAACTGGCGATCGTCAATAAACCGGCTGGCATGGTCGTCCATCCCTCTGCCGGACACAGCACGGGAACCCTCGTACACGCCCTCCTCGCCCATTGTCCGCTCTCTAGCATCGGTGGCGTCCAACGCCCTGGCATCGTCCACCGCCTCGACAAAGATACCAGTGGCGCGATCGCCATCGCCAAGACCGATCTGGCGCATCAACACCTCCAGCAGCAACTTCAGGCCAAAACTGCCCGACGGGAGTATTTAGGGGTGGTTTATGGCACGCCGAAGGCCGATAGCGGCACGATCGATCTGCCGATCGGTCGTCACCCAGTCGATCGCCAAAAAAACGCGATCTTACCGATCGATCGTGGTGGTAAAACCGCAGTTACCCATTGGCAAATTGAAGAGCGATTGCGGAGTTTTAGCCTGATTCGATTTCGGCTGGAAACGGGCAGAACCCATCAGATTCGCGTTCACGCCACCCAGATGGGACATCCGATCGTCGGCGATCCGGTCTATGGGACGGGTAGATCGACCGCCACAAAGTGGCGCGCTAGCGCGAACGGTGTCAAGCTGCCAGGACAAGCTCTCCACGCGCGACGGTTGCAGCTCATTCATCCACTGACAGGGGTCTCGATCGATATTACAGCTCCGATTCCTGAGTATTTCCTGACCTTATTGCAAGTACTCCGCAATCGACGATCGTAAGATTGCAGAATACTTTTTAAAACACCCTCTCAAGCACAAACCCGACTTTCTCCAAAAAGTCGGGTTGGTAACAGCACTAGTTCGATTGCCCTAATCTGATTCACTACATCTGTCCAAAGGATTGTGTCAACAGCACTACTGATTCTTCGGCGGTTGCGTCATAATGATTGTTGGGATCGACAATTGCTTTGAGAGTATTGAATAACCGCCGTTTTGCAGGTCGTACCGCCTGTCGAGCTGGTTCAGTGCGAGCGCGAAATTGCGTTTCACCCTGAAGGCTACCTGAAGGTATGGCTCTGGATGTAGAGTAATTAGCGGCCATTACCATGCGAGCGGGCGTGACTACTGGTGCGGTAGCTGCTGAAACAGATTTAGCTTGCGGTGTTGGGGCATCCGCGATCGCAATTGAATTATGGTGGTACTGAAAAGGTGCCGATTCTTCTGGATTGAGGTTTTGTGTGCCTGATGCTACAGACCGATCGACGGGCATGAATATATAATAAGACTCAGTTCCTACAGATTCTACACTTGCAGCATCGATCGACTCGCTCGCGACACCTTTCTCGGCACTTGCTGCTGATAACGATTCCCAATCCCCACTATCGACGATCGAGGGGATATTTTGAAAAATTTCCCGCTCGTATTCAGGCGTAAAATTGTAGCGTGGCTTGCCAATCCGTTGCCAGTCTTTGAGGATATTTTCTACCGAAATCAGCTTATATCTGCCGCGATACAAAGATTCAACGATTGCCTTGGCAATCCAAGTCGAATCATATGTTTGAAACCAAGTTATCAGCATCGCCTCTACCCGATCTTCTTCAAGGGCAAGGCCATACGTTTTGATAACTAAAGTGATAAGGCTGGTCTGAGAATGGCTCATTGCGCATGAAATCCTTGATACCCCCGCTCGCAAGTAACTGTAAAGATAACTTGACTTAATAAGTGCGATCGTGGCTGAATTACTAATAGATAAGTACTAATTTCTAAGGTAATCTAAGCAAGATATCCGATTAGAGGTTTAGTTGCTAAGTTGTGAGTTACGGAGGATGAATTAACTACCAGTCAGCGTTTCCAAGTTTCCAATCCATACCCCGATCGATGTTTAGACACGATCGACAGCATAGTTGTTTAATGTAATCAATTATGTGTCTCAGTTTACACTAAATAGTTTTCTTTGTGTAGTGGTTAGCATAAATTACAAATTGTTTCAAGTTTCGATCGGTAGATTTCATAGCTTTAATGGTTCATTAGAACTACTCAAATCGTAAAATTGCGTCTTGAAGATGACAATTTTCGATAGCTTCTCATTACTGACGATAAACATCGCATGTTTAGATCCAAAAAAATCCCTATTCTCACAGCTCTCGAAAAGAGTTTGCCCAAGAGAATAGGGATTTGATTTGTTTTCGTTACTTTAGATTAAATGACCGATCGTCATTAGCGCACGTTAGCAGTCTCGACCACTTTATCGATTAGTCCGTAGGCCATCGCTTCAGCGGCTGACATAAAGTTATCGCGATCGGTATCTTTCTCGATCTGCTCTAGTGTTTGACCCGATCGTTCGGCCATGAGTTGATTGAGCAACGTCCGAGTTTCGAGAATATGTTTGGCCTCGATTTGGATATCCGATGCCTGCATCCGTCCGGTACCACCTAAAGGCTGGTGGATCATGATCCGCGCGTGGGGTAGAGCCAAGCGTTTGCCAGGACTACCGGCTGCGAGCAAGAAGGCACCCATCGAAGCCGCTAAACCGACACAGATGGTCACAACTTCGGATTTGATATGTTGGATCGTGTCATAGATCGCCATCCCGGCAGTGATTTCACCACCAGGGGAATTGATATAGAGAAAGATCGGTTTGCTGGAGTCTTCCGAGTCGAGATAGAGCATATAAGCTACGATCGCATTAGCCATCCCGGCATCGACTTCTTCAAACATGAAGATAATCCGCTCGCGGAATAACCGATCGTAGATATTGATCCATTGTTCGTTAGAACTACCAGGCAAACGATAGGGAACGCTAGGAACGCCGATTGACATAGGAGTTTAGGGGATAGGGGATAGGGGATAGGGGATAGGGAATAGGGAATAGGGAATAGGGAATAGGGCGTAGGGGGTTGATTTGGGGGGTGAAGTATAGAGGACGCCAGCGTCCGAATTCACTAACCCCTATTCCCTATCCCCTATCCCCTATTCCCGCCAATTCTTTGGAGCTTTCGAGGACGCGATCGATCAAGCCATAGGCTTGGGCTTCGTGAGCAGTCATATAAAACATCCGCTCGCTGTCTTGCTCGATCTTCTCAGGCGATTGACCTGTAGTTTGGGCGAAAACATCGATGATATTAGTCTTTTTGGCCAGAACTTCAGCCGCATTGATGATAATATCTGAGGCTTGGCCGCGACTACCCGCCCGTGCGGGCATCAATCCGATCGAGGCATGGGGCAGACTTGCCCGTTTGCCAGGGGCACCAGCCGAGAGTAAGAGGGTGGCGATGCCCATTGCTTGACCGAGACAGATGGTATATACCTCTGACTTAATGTGCTTGATGGTGTCATAGATCGCCAGTCCGGCCATCACTGACATCATCCCGATTTCTTGCCCTGCCATCCCAGCGGCGACAGGATCGCCCAGGGAGTTGATATACAGATAAATTGGTTTGGTGTTATCGACTGATTCTAGATACAGCAACGATGACACCATACTATTTGCCAATCCGTCAGTAATCGGCTGATTGAGGAAGATAATCCGTTCCTGACTCATCCGCGTGTAGATGTTAATCCACTGCCAATACTGACTGCCAGGAAGGTTATAGGGTACGTTTAAAATCCGATCGACAGGCATGAGGATAGGGGATAGGGGTTAGAGGGTAGGGGTTAGAGGGTAGGGGGTAGGGATGGACGGGTAGACGGGTGGATCGGATAAAAAAGACGCTTGCGTCTAAATTCACTATCTTCTATTCCCTATCCCCTATCCCCTACCCTCTACTCTCTAGACCAAGGCAGGAATCGGAGTGGGTAAGTCTTTGACGCTGTTGAGGACGATATCGATGATGCCGTATTCTTTGGCTTCGGTGGGTGTCATGTACAACATCCGATCGGTATCTTTGGCAATTTTTTCGGCGGGTTGACCCGTGCTGTGCGAGAAGATATCGAGGATGGCAGCCTTGTTGTCCAAGACTTCTTTTGCCCTAATCTGGATATCGCTGGCTTGTCCCTGTGCGCCGCTGCGCGGTTGATTGAGGACGATCGTGGCGTGGGGGAGACTGGCGCGACAGCCTTTGGTACCGGCAGCGAGAATCATCGCAGCGGTGCCCATAGCTTGCCCGATACAAATAGTATGGACGGGAGGTTTGATGTAGCCGAGGGTATCGCAAATGGCAAATGCTTCGGTTTCAAAACCGATCGAGTCGCCAGTATACCAAGATGTCCCGGTGGAGTTGATATAGAAGTAAATCGGTTTGTCGGCGTTGTCAAATTGGAGATAGAGCAATTGGGCGATCAGCAATTTGGTAGGATCGTATCCCATCTGCCGCTTGTAGTCATCAGACGATACCAACGGCCCACCCATATACACAATCCGCTCTTTGAGTAGCAGTGAGGGTAAATCTGGTGGCGGTGTCCGGTAGTAGCTATCGCCGCCGTAATATTGGGACTGTACCATGTCTTTATTCCACTAGATCGCACTTTATGTATCTATGGTAACTCGCGATCGGCTGGTGGCGGTGGGTTGATAACCGATTATCTCAGATCTTGCATCAAAACAAAGTTACTAGTGTTTTAGTGGATAGTGGATAGTCAATAGTGAATAGGGAAACCAAGGTTCAGCTTAGCGTCGCTGTCTTGAAGAATTCGTATGCGGAGGGAATCGCC
>NZ_JANPGM010000757.1:0-3731 GCF_031423935.1 Chamaesiphon sp. VAR_69_metabat_338 | reverse complement strand
CGATGTGCGCACGCCTTTGTTTCCCGACGGTTGCGATCGAGACAGGGGCACCCCTACAGGTTAATTGTGGAGGGGTGCCCCTCACCCTGTATTTACTTTAGACAGCTACAGCGGCAGCTTCAACTCGATCGGCGAGTAACTCGATGTTGCTAAAGTTAAACTCAGTAGTAACGGGTTGACCATCTTCCACAGATTGGATGATGCGTTGGCTGATAATTTGGTAGTTACCAACTTTTTGATATTTATCTTCAAACACGATTTTACCGCTTTTGATTTCGCCAGTCGTGGGATCGGCATAGACCGAATCATAACGATGGGAGAGATAGCCAGCACCAGTATCGTGACTGCTAAAAGTGTCGATCGTCACCACGATGCCATGAATATGCCGATGGACGTGACAGACCTCGTTATTGCGAAGTTTGTAGCGATCGCCTTCAGATTTGCCACCCATGAGGATTTCGACTGCACCTGTGGCGTCAGTCTCGCCATACCTGAAGGTATTTTTACCGTGAGTGTCGGCAAAACTGCGGCGGACGCGGTGGATCGCCACTTCTTGCAATTGCCCGAGAATCGCTTTGCGCGCTTCTTCATCGTCAATTCCCGTCACCTCTGCACTGAGATTTGCTTTGACGACAACGTTACCACTCAAGACGCGATCGCCATACTTAAACTCAACTGTGGCGGTATAACCAGGAAAATTTGGCTCCCAAGTATAGCGATTTTCATAAGCAGCCTGAAATAGTTCTTGTGCCGATCGTGATTCTGTCATGTTGCCTTAACGGGTGATTTTGGTATTTAATTCTATTTTAAAGATTTTTCTCCCTAATGTTCGAGCCAGTGACATCAGATAATGCTAAATTGCCAGATAAGATGACTAGCTCAAATTCCCCACTGTCGAATTCAGATCTTCGAGTCGTCACCACGGCTTTTGCGGTAGAACGCCAAGTATTGACGCCAGAACTATCCCACTTGTTTGCCAATCCACTGGCATGGGGCAATGATGACAAACAGAGAATTGCGGCTGGGCTGTTATTATGTTTATCTTTAACGATCGGTCAAACCATTAACGAGATCGAGATCGAGCGACTCGAACGACTGCCTGCCACCGGACGCGATCGCGGCTTAATTGACTTTAAATTAATTTGTCGGCTGCCGGATCTCCGGCAAGTTCATCTAGGGATCTGCGTGCTACCATTTAGCGATCTCGATGTCGTCAATGAAGCTTGCAATCTACTGTTGGTTTACAAAGATTTTGGACTCGATCGCCTATGTTTGATCCGGCAAGGAAATTTAATGACTGATGTCGATCGGGTGCCAATGTGCTTGCCCAAGTTATTATCTGCCGACATTGGCGGTCATTTTATCGCTCTCAAATTCAAAGATCTCTTAACGATTCTCACTACACTCTCGGTATTTCAGCACAAGCAGCAGCATCAAATTGCCAATGATACGATCTTTAATTATTTGCTTCATTCAAAACAATTAATTGAAAACGAGCTAATTAAGGGGATTGTGATGGCGGCTCAAGTTAAAAAATCGCACTAGTATTGCGATCGATATCCAAGCGATCGCCAAATTTAACAATGGACATTCTGACGATTCTGCGCCAAGATTACGCACGATTTCCGCTCGACCAAAGCTATCAAATTTACGCTGAAGATGTCTATTTCCAAGATCCGCTGACGCGGTTTCGGGGACTCGATCGCTATCGCCAAACGATCGAATTTATCCGCAAGTGGTTTGGCGACCCGCACTTAGAATTAGATGAGATCGATCGAGTAGATCGACTGATTACCACCCGTTGGAAACTAAGCTGGAATACCCCCTTGCCCTGGCGTCCTCGCATCGAGATTCCCGGACGCAGCGAAATGCGCCTCAATGAAAACGATTTAATTATCAGCCATATCGATTACTGGGATCGATCGCCGCTAGATGTGTTGGGACAACATTTTCAATTAGGGGGTAGGGAATAGGGGATAGGGGATAGGGCATTAGAAAACAAGAAAGACGCTTGCGTCTTCTATTCCTTAAGCTTATCCCCTACTCTCTATACCCTATCACCTAGTCTCTAGACCCTATCCCCTACCCTCTATCCCCTATCCCCTACTCTCTATCCCCTATCCCCTATCCCCTACCCTCTATTCCGCTGCGACCAAACCCTAGTCGGCAAGCCCCACACATAGATAAATCCTTCTGCTGCTTTGTGGTCGAAGCGATCGTCTGCTCCGTAGGTAGCCAGATCCATATCGTAAAGACTGTATTCGGACTTGCGCCCGACGATCGTCGCATTGCCCTTAAATAGCTTAATCCGGATGGTGCCAGAGACTCTGGCTTGGGTTTGCTCGACAAAGGCATCTAAGGCTGCTTTAAGGGGCGAATACCATAGACCGTTGTAGACGATTTTGCTATAGGTTTCTTCGATGCTGCGTTTGTATTGAGTGACATCGCCAGTAAGCGTAAGACTTTCTAGTTCGCGGTGGGCTTGAATTAACACCGATAGTCCAGGGACTTCGTAAATCTCGCGCGATTTAATGCCGACGAGGCGATTTTCGACCATATCGATCCGACCGATACCATGATTGCCGACCAAGTTATTCAACTGACTAACCAGGCTCACCGGCGCGAGTGCGAGGCCATTAATGCTAACTGGTGAGCCGCGATCGAAACCAATTTCGATATATTCTGGCTCATTGGGGGTATCGGCGATCGCTTTAGTGAGCGCGTAGACTTCTTCGAGGGGTTCGACCCACGGATCTTCGAGGGGGCCAGCTTCGATGCTGCGTCCGAGTAAATTAAGATCGACGCTATAGGGCGAAGATTTTTTGACAGGGGACGGGATACCGCATTTTTCGCCATAGGCGATCGTTTCTTCGCGGCTCATCCCCCACTCGCGCGCGGGAGCCAGGACTTTTAAGTCGGGATTGAGTGCGGCGATGGAGACATCAAATCTCACTTGGTCGTTACCTTTGCCGGTACAACCGTGAGCGACGGCATCCGCACCATATTCCGCAGCAGCTTCGACGAGGAGTTTGGCAATCAAGGGTCGCGCTAGAGCTGTCGAGAGCGGGTAGCGATTTTCGTAGAGTGCATTGGCTTTGAGTGCTGGAAAAGCATAGTCGGTAATGAACCGCTCGGTCGCATCGGCGACTAACGATACACTCGCACCAGAGTTGAGGGCTTTTTGACGAATCGGCTCCAATTCATCCCCTTGTCCCAAATCGGCAGCGAGGGTAATGACTTCTTCAACGCCCCACTCTTGCTTGAGATACGGAATACATACCGATGTATCTACCCCACCCGAATATGCAAGCACAACTTTTTTCGCACGACCCATAAGTTTCCCTCCCGATAACGAGTTTCTATTATAGGGGAAAGGGACTAGCGGTAAACTTTATCTAATGTTCGATCGCCAGTAACGATGGTTGAAAATTGAAAGTGGGGAACCATGACCGAAATCGGTAACAACCCTGCAAAAAAAGTGCTGGATCTCGATGAGATCCAGCACTGGTCGGAATAATTTAACTAGCGGCTAAAATTTAGGATTTAGCTTCTTTAGCTTCTTTAGCTTCTAGACGAGCGTAGAACAGACCGCGAATTTTGACTTCTTTGGGATCTAGAGCACCCAAATCGGTGTCGGATGGCTGCTCGCTCTCAAAGATTCCAGCAATTTCGCCAGTGGCACTGTTGACTTTGGCAACTTCAAAGTTGATTTTACCTTGGAAAGTTTGACC
>NZ_JANPGM010000756.1:0-2190 GCF_031423935.1 Chamaesiphon sp. VAR_69_metabat_338 | reverse complement strand
AATTGGTTGGATCTATTGCCCCATAGTCCAGCGATCGCCACAGCTCGATCGATCGGCTCTCGATCGGCTGTATTAGCTCCGATGGCTGCTTGTGCGACGGGAATTTGGTCTTTAGCCCAAGCCGTGAATTTAATTAGATCTGGCACCTGCGATCGGGTAATTGCGGGAGCGGTAGAAACCCCAGTTTCACCACTGACGATCGCGGGTTTTACGCAAATGGGCGCGCTCGCGACGACGGGCTGTTATCCATTCGATCTCCAGCGGGAAGGATTAGTTTTAGGCGAAGCGGGGGCAGTATTTATTCTAGAGACAGCAGATTTAGCTCGATCGCGCGGTGCCAAGATTTATGGGGAAGTCTTAGGATTTGGACTGACTAATGATGCCTACCACATGTGTGCCATGGACGAATCGGGAACTGCGGGTGTAAATGCCATTCAGCAATGTCTCGATCGATCGCATCTCGCGCCGACTGATATCGATTATATCCACGCTCACGGTACCAGCACGCCACTTAACGATCGCCGCGAAAGCCAATTAATCCACCAAATCTTCCCGACTGGGGTGGCAGTAAGTTCGACCAAAGGCGCGACGGGACATACTTTAGGCGCATCGGGTGCAATTGGTGTTGCGCTGTGTTTGCAAGCGATCGCAACTCAAACATTACCCCCCTGTATCGGTTTGAAAAATCCCGAATTCGACCTCGATCTAGTCACAGTTCCGCGCCAAACAACCGTAAATAATTTACTATGCCTGAGTTTTGGTTTTGGCGGTCAAAATGCGGCGATCGCTCTGAAAAAATGGCAGCCTCAATCGACTAGGAGATAGGTCAAATCATCCAATTTTCGATCGCAGAGGACTTACCACCAATGGAAAGCTATCAAAATTACGATGCACCCAATCCATCCCCACCTCATTATTCAACTTAATCTTCTGCGGGGCATTCGGATAAATGTTATTCAAAATTGCAGCATCTTGCTCGACCACAACTTTCACCACATCTAAAAACTGTTGCTTCATCAGGTGAAAAGCTGGGTGTTTGGGTTGAGCGAATAGTAAAACATAGGTGCGGGTTCTACCCTCGGATTCGGGGATAAAGAAATGACATTGAGCGACTGTTCCTGCTGGCATATCGCTGTGAAAAATTACCAGATGCGGGAAATGATTTTCCAGATGTGCTGACATTAATTTGGGCATCAGAAATAGCGGCGGATTTTTGAGTTTTTCCCACACAGTACTCGGTGCAATTGGCATCTGATAATAGGCGTGGGAATGATGCCCCTCATCAACGAATTTCTCAAACTGCACTTCGGTAATTTTAAATAGCTCTCGATGGGTGCCATTTTGATGATTATAGTCATGCATATTTAGCAACATCGATCGCAAGTCAGTTTCGACGCTACAATCTCCTGTATGTCCGACAAGATCGTAATTAGCTGCTATCTCATTGAGAATATTGGGAATCGATACTTGAGGCTCATAGCCACCATACGACCAAATAAAATCACCTTGAATAATTAGTTCTAGCTGGGCTAATTGCGGTAAAGTTTGTTTATTTGAACCAGGCAGAATCGTACACCCGGCGCGATCGAATTCCAGTGCGTGAAACGGGCAAACTATGCGACTCGTACCATCTGGCTTCGCTTCACACCAGCCTTCAGACAGCATCGCACCCATGTGGGGACACATATTTTCGAGGGCATTAATATTTCCCCCCGCATCTTTCCAGAGCACATAATCATTGCCATAGAGCGATACTTTAAAGGGTTTGTTGACTGCTAGCATGGATCTGTGAGCTAGGAGCCAGGGCGCGCCTTGGAGCATATTCATGGGTGAGTAAATGGTTGAGTAAATCGATACGGTAATTTTATGAATAAATCCTCGCAAATGTCAAGTGCTAATTCATTGCGTCGTCAACCCAAACAACAACGCGGACAACAACGGGTTGCCAAAATTCTCACAGCAGCAGCCGAAGTCTTTGCCCAGGTGGGTTATACGTCTGCCACAACGCAACAAATCGCCGATCGAGCCAAGACGGCAATCGGTTCAATTTATCAATTTTTTCCTGATAAATTAGCGATTTTCCATGCCCTCGAAGCCGAGCATATGCAGCAAGTCGCGATCGTCAATGCTCAGTTACTTGTCAAAGATATCTGTCGCCCTCTCACCCAAGCGATCGGTGATATCGTCGAT
>NZ_JANPGM010000755.1:0-5987 GCF_031423935.1 Chamaesiphon sp. VAR_69_metabat_338 | reverse complement strand
CGATCTGGGAGTGTTTGAGCGTAGTTAGAGGGTGTTTGAAAAGTATAGATTAATACTTGCAAACCCTAGAGAATCCCCCCTAGCCCCCCTTAAAAAGGGAGGAACTGGATCGAAAGTCCCCCTTTTTAAGGGGGATTTAGGAGGATTCAGGTCTACGATCGTAACAAGTAAAACTTTTCAAACAGCCTCTTAGGCTTTAGGCTTTAGTTATTAGGGTGGGCAGTGCCCACCATCTAGATCTCAGGCTTGTATGTGAATCTTCTACTCAAATCGCGATCTGAGGACATGCTGCCATGCATCTACCGCAAACCGATCGCTAGCGTAACGCATTGTACCGACCTGATTTTTCCAGTCTAAAATAAATGTATCGATCGGCACTCGACTACAGCTAAACGATCGACAATAAGCTAGTATTCGGCGGTAACTTGGCATAAAAAATCAGTCAGATATCATCACTGAAGGATCGATCGCCACCCCAGTAACTAAGAAATATATTTAACCCTAAACTCGTGAGGTTTATTTGTGGTCTCCCAACGTGTCATTGAAGTCGCAACTACTCAACCAGCCCCAATTGCCGCTAGCGCAGCAGCATCGAGCGTGAGTGCGATCGCCCAACGCCAGACTGGTGCTTATGCCCTCCTCGATAGCTTGTATAGACATGGCGTCCAGCATATTTTCGGCTATCCTGGGGGCGCGATTCTGCCCATCTACGATGAAATTTATCGCTTTGAAGCTGCTGGTAAACTTCAGCATATCCTCGTCCGTCACGAACAAGGTGCCGCTCATGCCGCCGATGGATATGCCCGCGCTACGGGGCAGGTAGGCATCTGTTTTGCGACTTCTGGCCCTGGAGCGACTAATCTGGTTACTGGCATCGCTACGGCGCAAATGGACTCGATTCCGATGGTCGTTGTCACCGGGCAAGTCCCCAGCATGATGATCGGTACCGATGCCTTTCAAGAAACCGACATCTATGGGATTACGCTGCCCATTGTCAAGCATTCTTATGTCGTCCGCGATCCGGCAGAGATGTCGCGGATCGTCGCTGAAGCCTTTTACATCGCCGCCACCGGTCGCCCTGGAGTCGTTTTGATCGATATCCCCAAAGATATCGGCGCGAAAATGTGCGATTATACCCCCGTCGCACCTGGGAGCGTCAAATTACCTGGCTACAAGCCTACCGTACGCGGCAATTTCCGGCAGATCGACCAAGCCGTCCAACTCATCGCCAAAAGTCGTCAGCCCCTACTCTATGTCGGTGGCGGGGCAATCTCAGCCAGCGCGCACGCAGAAATCTGCCAACTCGCCGAACTCTTCCAAATCCCCGTTACCACTACCCTGATGGGTAAAGGTGCCTTTAACGAAATCCACCCGCTCTCGGTCGGGATGCTGGGGATGCACGGTACGGCATATGCCAACTGGGCGGTCACTGATTGCGACTTACTTATTGCTGTCGGCGCGCGATTTGACGATCGCGTTACGGGTAAATTAGAAGGATTTGCGCCTGATGCCAAGGTAATTCACCTCGATATCGATCCTGCGGAAGTCGGCAAAAATCGTACTCCAGATGTCCCGATTGTCGGCGATATCAAACAAGTATTGCTGCAATTGCTCCAACGGGTGCGAGAACTAAGCTTAGGTAACAATCCCGAACAGACTAGAGCTTGGCTGGAAACGATCGATTGTTGGCGCACTGACAATCCGCTGGTAGCACCCAGCTACGATGGTTTACTCGCCCCTCAAGAAGTCGTCGTCGAATGTCGCCGTCAAGCTCCCGACGCCTACTACACTACCGATGTCGGTCAACATCAAATGTGGGCGGCGCAATTTCTCAATAACCTTCCCCGCCACTGGATTTCGAGTGCGGGTTTAGGCACGATGGGTTTTGGAGTACCCGCCGCGATGGGCGTTCAGAAAGCATTACCCAACGAGCAAGTCATCTGTATCAGCGGCGATGCCAGTTTCCAGATGAACCTTCAAGAACTCGGCACCCTCAAGCACTACCGCTTGAATGTCAAAATCGTCATCATCAACAATGGCTGGCAAGGGATGGTCAGACAGTGGCAAGAGGCTTTTTATGAGGAAAACTACTCTTCCTCGGAAATGGCTCCCTCTCAGCCCGATTTTATGCTGTTAGCGCAGGCTTACGGGATTAAAGGCATCAGTGTCAATAATCGCGAAGACTTACCAGACGCGATCGCGGCCATGTTAGCTCATGATGGCCCTGTCTTGCTGAATGCCCAAGTCAAGCGCAATGAAAATTGTTACCCAATGGTACCTTCTAATAAATCCAATGCGGAAATGGTGGGACTAGCGAAACCCAAACGGGCAAGTTCGGGAGCATTAGCGATTCATTGTCGGAGTTGTGGTGCGATCCATACAGTTCAGCATAAGTTCTGCCCTGAATGCGGCAGTCAACAATAGGCTCAGGGTACCCGCGAGCGCACAATTAACCTGTAGGGGTGCCCCTTGTGGGTACCCTCAGATCTCTGCTTTTACAATAGATCGCCTTGTTTGGAACCGATCGATCTCGTACCAATTTAAACAACAATCCAGAAAGATCGATCGACTCCAAATCCAACAAGGTTTCCCCAATCCGTCTTGACCCAAACACATGCGGAGGGAACCTCCGCGTGATTTGGGTCGCAAAATCCAAAATGGGATCGCCCTAATTGTGTTTAAACCATTTACACTTCGATGTGAGCGGACAATTTTCGCAGTCTGGATTTTGAGCCTTGCAAGTTAATGCGCCAAAATCTAACAGCGCGAGATTCCAGGTTCCGACATCGGTTTTAGGGGCGATGAAATCTGCCGCACCCCAGAGAATTTTGCATCTAGATTTGACTCTTTCACCTTGCAAACCAAAGAAACGTTCGAGAATTCTGGCTACATTTGCATCTAAAACTGCTAGTGGCTGGTTAAATGCTTGAGAACCGATCGCCCGAGCGGTATAGTCACCGATTCCTGGCAATTTAAGTAATTGTTTTTGGTCTTGAGGTACTTGGCCATCATGTTGTCTGATGATAATTTCAGCGCATTTTTGCAAGCGTTCGGCACGAAAGAATAAGCCTAATGGTTTGAGAATTTTGGCAACATCATCGAGATTAGCTGCGGCTAAATCGGCGATCGTTGGATACTGCTCTAGAAATAGTTCGTAGATCGGTGCAACGGTATCTGCATCAGTTTTTTGTAATAAAGATTCGGCAACTAAAAGATGATAGGAATCGATCGTTTTGCGCCATGGATAATCGCGGCGATGGATAACGCCCCAATCGGAAAGTTGTTTGTGAAACCACTTAATTTGAGCGGTTGATGGATAGTCGGATTTACTAGATCTAGTTAATGGTTGTGACGATTTCATCGAATTATTTAGCAACTATCGATTAGCTCTCTTGAATAATTGTCAAGCCTAAAGCTGCATAGTTAGTCAATCTTTGGCGATCGACACTCGGAGCTGTCACTAAATAAGTCAACGCCCTAATTGTATCGACAACATAATTAGCCGCCGTATCCAATTTGGCTTCTGTTGCCAATCCAATTACTTCCGCTGCTCCAGCGATCATCGCTTTTTTGACGTGGGCTTCATCGAGATTGGCGACGCTAATCCCGACTTCGGGGTGGAGACTGCACACGCCTAACATGCAGATATCGGCACGAATCGATCGCAAAGATTCGATCGCGGTTGCGCCGACATTAACCAGGGCTTTCTTATACAGCCGTCCCCCTAACATTATCACTTCAATTCGATCGTGTTCGGCTAGGGCTAACGCGATCGGGGGGCTATTAGTTACCACCGTTGCTTCGAGATCTAATGGTAGATGGTGGGCGACTTGTAAGGTTGTCGTACCGCCATCTAAGATTACCACTTGCCCAGGACGCACTAACTTTGCTGCCGATTTGGCGATCGCTTCTTTCTCTTTGGGTGCTTGTTTTTGCCTGTCTGCATAGCTGGCGGTGGCGGGTGATGTTAGCAGTGCGCCACCATGTACGCGCTGCAATAATCCGGCTTCGGATAGTTCTCGCAAATCGCGGCGCACGGTGTCTTCGGAAACCTTCAACTCGTTACTCAGTTCTGAGGAGAGCACCTTTTTATTGCGGTGCAGAATTTCGAGAATAAATTGTCTGCGCTCGGCTGTTAGCATCAGTGGTTTGCCTGAAGTTGCGTGTTTGGTATTGATAATGCTTGTTTGTTAGTATATACTCTTTTTTATGCTGGTTTTTAAGTGTTTATTCGCTTTCAGATATAAAATAACGCATTTTCACGCAAAATTTTAAATTAACACAACGGTTTTAGCTGCTAGTGAAGTGAGGGCGGGTTCAAATTAGATCTCTAGCGTTGTTCAGATCGATCTTATAAACCCGCCCCTACAGTCCCTATCTCTCCAAACTCCAAACTCCAAACTCCCAACTTTTATGACTAAATTTCCGATCGATCTCAACGCTTACAAACGCATTAGCCTAGATGTTAGCAATCCCACGCTGACTAACGAGCAAAAGACTAGCCTCAAAGATAATATCCAACTTTGTCGCGATGCGATCGTCTTTTTTACCGCTACTGGTGCGGCGCGTGGTGTGGGCGGACATACAGGTGGGCCATTCGATACCGTGCCAGAAGTGATGATTCTCGATGCGCTATTTCGCGGTGCGGCTGAGAAATATGTGCCGATTTTCTTCGATGAAGCTGGGCATCGGGTTGCGACTCAATATTTAATGTCTACCCTTAATGGTGATTTGCCTGCCGAACGGTTGATGGAATACCGCGCCGCCCATTCGCACTTGCCTGGACACCCAGAACTCGGCTTTACCCCTGGAGTTAAATTCAGTTCCGGTCGGTTGGGTCACATGTGGCCGTATGTCAACGGTGTAGCGATGGCGAACCCCAATAAAATCGCTTTCTGCCTGGGTTCCGATGGTTCCCAGCAAGAAGGTAACGACGCTGAAGCCGCTCGGTTAGCTGTCGCGCAGAATCTCAATGTCAAACTGATTATCGACGATAACGACGTAACGATCGCGGGTCATCCTTCCAAATATCTCGTCGGTACTACCGTCGCCAAAACCTTAGTCGGTCACGGGTTGCAAATCCTCGAAGGGAATGGCGAAGATATCGATGACCTGTATGCACGAATCTGTCAAGCTGTCAATACTGCTGGGCCGATCGCCGTTATCAACCATCGCCCGATGTGCCCTGGTATCGTCGGTTTAGAAGGACAAACTCACGGACACGACGTAATTTCGGTCAAACTGGCGATCGAATATCTCGAATCCCACAGTCAACAAGCCGCCGCAGACCACCTCAAAGGCATCAAGGCACCCAAGAATGAATATACCTTCATGGGTTCGAGCGATAAATGGGATGCCAACCGCAACGTCTTCGGCGATGCTGCTGTCGCCATCCTCAGTCGGATGAGCGAAGCCGAGCGCGTCGAAAAAGTGAAGGTCATCGATAGCGATCTCGAAGGCTCCTGCGGGCTGAAAAAGATTCACGATGCCTATCCTGAAGTCTTCATCTCCTCCGGCATTATGGAGCGCGGTAACTTCTCCGCCGCTGCTGGCTTCGGGATGGAACCAGGCAAGCAAGGGATTTTCGGCACCTTCAGCGCGTTCTTGGAAATGTGTATTTCCGAAATCACGATGGCGCGGTTGAACAATTCCAACGTCCTCAGCCACTTCTCCCACTCTGGGATCGACGACATGGCGGACAACACTTGCCACTTCGGTTTGAACAATATGTTCGCCGACAATGGTTTGAGCGATGGTTATGCCACCAATCTCTACTTCCCCGCCGACCCCCATCAAATGCGCGCCTGTTTGGAAACAATTTTCCACAATCCAGGTTTGCGATTTGTGTTCTCAACTCGATCTAAAGTCCCCGCTATTTTAGATCCTAACGGTAAGGATTTCTTTGGCGGCGATTACAAGTTTGTCTCCGGTAAAGATGAAGTAATTCGTGAAGGTACTCAAGGCTATATCGTCAGTTTTGGTGAAGC
>NZ_JANPGM010000754.1:0-2202 GCF_031423935.1 Chamaesiphon sp. VAR_69_metabat_338 | reverse complement strand
TTTGCACCAGCCGAGCGATATGAATTCGGTCAGGTTGCCTTGTTGCAATTTACTTATATCACCAACTTTGGTTCCGAGCTTGCGGCTGTCTCGATGTTGCCTGTCTTCTTTGAAAAAACATTCGGACTTCAACATGCTGCTGCGGCGATGATTGCGGCTAGCTACCCCTTCTTGAATCTTTTTTCGCGCCCTAGTGGTGGTTTTATCTCCGATAAATTTGGTTCGCGGAAATGGACGATGACGATCGTAACTGCCTTAATCGGGGTTGGTTATCTATTGGCTCATCAAATCGATAAAACGTGGGCATTGCCAGTCGCCGTCGCAGTGACGATGTTTGGCGCATTATTCGCTCAGGCTGGTTGTGGTGGTACATTTGCGATCGTCCCGCTGATTAAAAAAGAAATTACCGGACAAGTAGCGGGTAACGTCGGGGCTTACGGTAACTTTGGTGGTGTCGTCTATCTAACTATTTTCAGCCTGACTGACGCACCGACATTATTTGCGTCAATGGGTATCGGTGCTTTGGTATGCGCCTTCATGTGTGCCTTTTTCCTCAAGGAGCCGCAAAACTCGTTTGGATTGGAGCCTGCTGCTGAAGCTCAAGCTCAAGCCGTACCGATTAATGGTACGAGCGGCTTTGGAATGCGAGATTAGAAGTTTTAAGGCTTTAGGTATTAGGCTTTAGGCTTTAGGTTTTAATTTTTTAGGGAATAATGATGTTTGGCAAAGTGGGAAATCGAATTTTAGAGCCATAACGCCAATAGTCTCTCCTCCGATTAGGTTTGGTATGCACTACTAGCATCGATATTTTTAAAAATGGGATAGATATCCGATATCTATCCCATTTTTATGTCGCGATCTAGTGACATCATATTCTGAGTGTCTTTTCAGTGCGCATGAATACATCCGATCGATCCCCAGCCAATCAAAATCTATTTCTAGCAACAATGGCGTTTGCCGTGGCGTTTGCCAACTGGGGGATTATCTCTGGATTGGCACCCTTATTAAAAAAAGAATTGGGGCTATCTGTCACCCAAGCGAGCGTGATGATTGCCATTCCTGTTTTATTAGGCTCGGTGGGGCGGATTCCCTTGGGACTATTGACCGATCGCTATGGCGGCAGAATAGTATTTAGTAGCTTATTAGCGTTTACGATTATCCCCGCCGTTGCGCTGTCATTAAATCATTCCTATCCTAGCTTGCTCTGCTGGGGCTTCTTGATGGGTTTAGCTGGGACATCTTTTGCTGTAGGCGTAGCTTTTGTCTCTGGGTGGTTCCCACCCAGTCAACAGGGGACAACATTGGGGATCTATGGGGCGGGGAATATCGGGCAGTCGGTGGCCGTGTTTGGGGGGCCAGTATTAGCAGGGCAAATCGGTATTCCTGCTACGTTCGTGGTGTTTGGTGCGGTAGCAGTAGCTTGGGGGATCGTGTTTGCCTTTGCTGCTAATAATGCCAAGCCGCCGAGTAAATCGAAAACGTTCTCAGAAAATATCCAAGTTTTAAAGACTGAAAAATTGTGTTGGGTATTGAGTGGCTTTTATGCCCTGACTTTTGGGGGATTCGTCGCCCTAAGTATTTACTTACCGACGCTTTATAAAGAAGTGTTTGCACTGGCTCCAGCAGATGCGGGGGCAAGAACGGCAATTTTTGTGTTAATCGCCACGCTATCGCGCCCAATTGGGGGAATTTTGAGCGATCGATTGGGCGGTCAAAAACTGCTACTCTATGTCTTTCTGGGCATTGCGGCGACTAGTTGGTTGCTGGCGACGTCTTCAATCTGGCTATTTACGATCGGGACTGTATGCTGTGCGGTATTGTTTGGGCTGGGTAATGGGGGTGTCTTCAAACTCGTCCCGCAATATTTCCCCAACCAGACAGGCAGTGTTACGGGTTTAGTCGGTGCTGCGGGGGGATTGGGCGGATTTTTTCCGCCGATCGTGTTGGGAATTTGTCGTGAGGCGACTGGCAGCTATACACTAGGCTTTGGATTACTGATTATCTTTGCCCTCAGTTGTACTGGCCTATTGCAACAGACGTTCTTAAAATCGCCACCGAAAATCTCTTCATAACGATCGCCCGAATTCGATCGGTATTCTCAAATACAGAATATTCGAGCTGAAATCGCTAACTTGCACAATAGTGATATTTTTAACACGATCGCGATCCAGCTAACTATCCCCTAACCTCTATCCCCTAACC
>NZ_JANPGM010000753.1:0-6062 GCF_031423935.1 Chamaesiphon sp. VAR_69_metabat_338 | reverse complement strand
AACCGAACAAGATTTAACCGACCTAGATTTTGTCGCGGTTCATGCGGATATTATCGGTTACTCATTCGTTCAACGACCTAGCGATATTGAATTACTGCAAAAAGAATTGGCTAAACGTTGTGAAAACCGACTTTCCCCACCTGCGATCGTTGCCAAGATTGAAACCGCAATTGCCGTTACTCATCTACCCGAATTAATCGTCTATGCCGCCGGAAAAGGATCTTTTGGGGTAATGATTGCCAGGGGCGATTTAGCCGTTCAAATTGGCTATCAGCGTCTCACCGAGATCCAAGAAGAAATGCTGTGGATTTGTGAAGCGGCACATATTCCGGTAATTTGGGCAACTCAAGTATTAGAGAATTTGGTCAAAGATGGTATTCCTTCGCGGGGCGAAATGAGCGATGTTGCCATGTCCGAACGTGCTGTGTGTGTGATGTTAAATAAAGGGCCATTTATTGCCGAAGCGATCGGTATTTTGTATGATGTTTTAACGCGGATGGAGGCTCATCAATTGAAAAAAACGCCTCAATTGCGGGCACTCCATTCATGGTAATTATTTTAACCAGCAATCCAAACTATGAAAGTTGCTATTTTTAGTACCAAGTCATCTGAATCGCCAATTTTTTATCGCCGCTAATGTCCAACATCAATCGAGATCGGGAAATGTCTAAATTAGGGATTAAGCGCGCTCGGTGTGCTTAATCCCAGTCTGTTAAGCTCGAAACTCGATTCCGCAAGGCTGCGGCTATTGCTGGAGTAAACGCGACCCTACCGCCAAATATCAACTTTCTCCGCGATCGTGTGTAACGTTTTAAGGTAGAAAAGAGCATCTGGATCTGGTACGATCGGTTAGTTCAATACAATTGGACTAATCGATTCTCATTCTGAGAGGCTTCGCCAACGGATCGACTGTTCAATTTGACATGAATAAAACATGCTCATCCCCACTTTCACGCTGTTGATTATTGAAGACTTGGCGACAGATCGAGCGCTATATCGACTCGCTCTGAGCCAAGATTCAAGCTGTACTTATCAACTGTTGGAATCAGAATCTGTTGCAGGGGGACTGACATTGTGTCGCACTAGATCGATCGATGCGATTTTACTCGATTATAAGCTGCCAGATGGTGATGGGCTGGAGTTTCTAGCAGCACTGAACGCTCAAAGTAATGGCAGTAGTCCACCTGAGGTGATGGTGACGGGAATGAGCGACCCCAGAATTGCGGTCAAAGCGATGAAGCTGGGAGCCGAAGACTATTTGGTTAAAAGCGACCTGACACCAGAACTATTGCGATCGACGATGCGAATGGCGATTGAGAATGCCCGCTTGCAGCTAAAGTTGCAGCAGTCTCAGGCGCAAGCCGAACTCACACTGCAAGCCAAAAATCAGCAGATTACGACGATTTGGGAAAGCATGACCGATGCGTATATCACGCTCGATCGCCAGTGGCGGATCGTCTATGCCAATTCCGCTGCAACCGAAGTAGTGCGCCAATTAGTCGATCTCACCTCTGAAGAATTTTTGGGTAAAACTCATTGGGAAGTCTTTCCCTGGTCGGTCGGGAATATCGTCGAGCAGGAATATCGCCGAGCCGTGACCGATCGAGCGGCGGTACATTTTGAGGTATTGTACGAGCCAACTGAGACTTGGTTTGAGATTCATGCTTATCCCTCAGATGTCGGCTTAGGGATTTATTTTCAGGATATCAATGAACGCAAGCAGAGTGAAGCGGCACGGATTCAGGCCGAACGAGAGCGCGACAGGTTTTTCGAGATATCACTCGATCTGCTAACGATCGCCAATTTAGATAGTTATTTCGTGCGATTAAATCCAGCTTGGGAGCAGACCTTGGGCTTCACTACCGCAGAATTAATGGCAAAACCCTATCTAGACTTCGTACATCCCGACGATCGCGCCGCAACGCTAGCGACTGCCCAAGGATTGAGTAGAGGTCAGACGGTGATTAGGTTTGAAAATCGCTACCGCTGCAAAGATGGCTCCTATCGCTGGCTATCGTGGAGTTCGAGACCGTCTGACGAGCAGAATTTGGTATATGCAGTCGCCTATGATATCACCGAACAGAGGCGTGATGAAGAACTACTCCGCCAGAGTGAGGAATTAAACCGTCGCATCTTAGAGAGCAGTCGCGACTGCATCAAAGTTGTGGACTTACAAGGTCGTTTGATTTATATGAACGATTACGGACAGTCACTGATGGAAATTGATGACTTTGATACTGTCGTTAACCGTCAATGGCTCGAATTCTGGCAAGGTAGCGCACGAGCATCGGCTCAAACTGCCTTTAGCACAGCCTTGGCGGGGGGAGTCGATCGGTTTGATGCTTCTTCGCTGACTGCCAAAGGTACGCCGAAATGGTGGGAAGTAATTGTGACACCGATCCTGGCTACCGATGGTCGGGTCAGCCAAATTTTATCGGTTTCGCGCGATATGACCGAACGCAAACGGCTGGAGGCTGTGAGGCTAAAGGCAGAGCAAGAGCGCGACAGGTTTTTCGATCGGTCGCTCGATCTTTTGGCGATCGGCAATTTTGAGGGGTATTTCGAGCGGATCAATCCGGCTTTCGAGCGATTATTAGGCTTTACTCAAGCTGAATTTGCCTCCCGACCCTTTATCGATTTCGTGCATCCAGACGATCGCAAATCTACTCTGGCTGCCGCTTACAGCTTGGCAGACGATCGAATTGTAGTTGACTTCGAGAATCGGTGTCAGCGCAAAGATGGCTCCTCTGTCTGGGTGTCATGGAATGCGACACCATACCAACAGAGCAATTGTTGGTATGGTGTCGGTCGAGATATCACCGAGCGCAAACGCGCCGAGCGGGACTTGCGCGAATCACAAGAACGCTTGCAGGCGGGGATTGAAGTCGCAGGGGTGGGACTGGCAAGATTTGACTATGAAACCAATCTGGTCGCACTGTCTCCAGAAGCAGCCGTTTTATATGGATTTCCCGCTGATATTGCCTTCGTCACGCGCGAACAAATCCACGCTACCTTCCATCCCGACGAACGCGCCGATCTCGAAGTAACGATCGCCCAAGTTGTCGATCCGAATGGTACGGGCTGGTTTGCCCAGGATCATCGGGTGGTGTGGCCCAGTGGTGAAGTCCGCTACTTGAGCGTTCGCAAACAAGTTGTCTTCGTTGGCACAGCCTCTCCTGGGGAGAATCGAGTTGGTGCAGTTCCACGTCTGAGTTATGCCATTCTTGCCGCGATTGATATCACCCTCCGCAAACAGGCTCAAGCCGATTTGGAACAGCGCAATCAAGATCTAGCTAGCTTTGCCTATGTCGTCTCTCACGATCTCAAAGCACCCCTCCGAGGTATTGCCAATCTCTCCGAATGGATCGAGGAAGACTTTAATGGATCGCTCAGTGTGGCCAATCAACAGCAAATGACCCTGTTACGCAGCCGAGTTTACAAGATGGAAGCCACGATCGATGGCTTGCTTGACTATGCCCGCGTCGGGATCTCAGTTGAGACAATCGAATCAGTCTCCATCGCCGAACTGTTGGCTGATGTCATCGATTCGATCGCCCCACCGCCGACATTTAAGATCGAGCTACCGCCCGAACTGCCGATACTATCGACTCGACGGCTACCATTATTCCAGGTCTTCGCCAATCTCATCGGCAACGGCATCAGACATCATCATTCTGAAGCTGGCTCGATTCAGATTTCGATCCAGGATCGTGGTGACTGCTATGAATTCGCGATCGCTGATGATGGCCCAGGGATTGAGTCAGAGCATCACGATCGGATGTTCAAGATCTTCCAAGCCGTGAATCCGCAAAAGCGATCGGACAGTACGGGAATCGGGCTGGCAATTGTCAAAAAAATTGTCGAAGCCGAAGGCGGGACGATTTGGCTAGAGTCCGAACTTGGTAAAGGCACGACATTTTACTTTACCTGGCTCCAGCGTTAGTAGTAAATTTCCGCTCTGGTGATGGCAAAATAGTCGAAGCGATCGCCGATTAGATCTGATTAACTCACGAGATGCTCACACTTTAAACCTAAGATGACAAGGATCGAGGGAAGTGAATCATGAAAGTTGCTATTTTTAGTGCCAAGTCATACGATCGCACTCCAAATCACCGCGACTAAGTTCTCTTTCTCGGAGGGGAGGGCATCAGGAATACGACCGAGATTTACTCGCCAAACATCTGTTCTAGAAATTCATCCTTAGTCAAATCAAAGTGTTCGGCGACACTCCGCAGAATAGCATTTAAAGTCCCTATTTTGAGTGGATCGTGTGCGGGAACTGTGATGTGGTGCTGTCCGTAAGCGCAAAGCGCAGGCTACGCCAACGATTGAGTGGTTAAACGAATGTGACTACCAGTTTGACGGGTGATTTCATAGCCAAAGTTAGATAGGAGTCTAATTAATTGAGTACTGGATAAATCTCTCGGAACTTTCACGCCGCGAATACCTCGTCTCTAACGATGTGCAGCCTGATAATTTTCGGGCAATGTTCGGGCGTATCAAAATGGCAATTTACTGCATCTTTCACCATAATTTTCAATGTTGCTAGATCGTCAGCTTCGGTGAAAATTGACTCGTTGAGAGCCTGTGCTGTATAGCCGCCTTCGGGAGCTTGTTCTACTAAGAAGATAATTTCTGTTGTTGACACGAGCGTTCTTGAGGGTATTTTATGGTGTGGTGACTGTATGTCGATCTTATCGTACCTACTCAGTAAATTGGTCGATCCCCACATCACCGCTACTAAATTATCTTACTCTACGGAAGGTATCGGGATTTAGAGCCATTCTTTTTCGATTCTTGCTAAATCTCCCTTCGCACCAAGTGTGATAAATAGATCGCAAGCGATCGAGTAATACTGTTGTGTTGTGGTTCATCACCTTTAGATTCCTACTTACAACTAGGTGTAGTGCTATTGACTGAGGTGTAAAGCCTGCACCAGAATCTGCTCAATGACTGGATAGACATAACTACCTCACGAGATTCTCACACTTTAAACCTAAGATGACAAGGATCGAGGGAAGTGAATCATGAAAGTTGCTATTTTTAGTGCCAAGTCATACGATCGCCAGTTTTTTACCGCCGCTAATTCACAACATCAACATCAACTTACATTTTTAGAACCTAAACTCGATCGACACACAGCCATCCTGGCTAAAGATGCCACCGCCGTTTGTATCTTTGTCAATGATGAAGTCGATAAAGACACCCTCAAGGCTCTCGCTAGCGATCGTGTCAGCCTAATCGCTTTGCGCTCTGCTGGGTATAACAATGTCGATGTCCAAGCTGCCAAAAATCTGGGCATCAAATTAGTGCGCGTGCCAGCCTATTCCCCCTATGCCGTCGCCGAACATACTGTGGGATTAATCCTAACGCTCAATCGCAAATTACATCGAGCCTATAACCGCGTCCGCGAAGGCAATTTTTCACTCGAAGGATTGCTGGGGTTCGATCTACATGGACGGACGATTGGAATTATCGGTACGGGCAGAATTGGCGCAGTCGCCGCCCAAATTATGACGGGGTTTGGTTGCAAAGTTATCGCCTACGATCCCTTTCCCAATCCCCAATGCGAGGCGATTGGAGTCGAATACATGGAGCTATCCCAACTGTTTTTCCAGTCGGATATTATTACCCTCCACTGTCCATTAACTCCAGAAAACCATCACTTAATTAACAAAGAGGCGATCGCTCAAATGAAGCCTCATGTGATGCTAATCAACACTAGTCGGGGAGCATTAATCGACACAAATGCGATTATTACTGCACTCAAATCATCCCAAATTGGTGGATTAGGATTAGATGTTTACGAACAAGAATCGGAGCTATTCTTTGAAGATCGATCCGATCGAATTATGCAAGATGATACATTTGCCCGCCTGATGACTTTTCCTAACGTAATAATTACCGGACATCAGGCGTTTTTTACTGAAGATGCGATGCGGGCGATCGCTGAAGTGACATTAGCAAATATCACGGAAATCGAACGAGAACAGCCCTGTAAAAACGAAATTTAGATTCAGGAATTAACTTAAAATGACACTCAAAATTGGTATTAACGGCTT
>NZ_JANPGM010000752.1:0-10190 GCF_031423935.1 Chamaesiphon sp. VAR_69_metabat_338 | reverse complement strand
GGCATTACCGCCTTGGACGTGGGCAGCGCGGATTTGGCGCAGTTTTGGGGACTGATAAGCATAACTAGTGGTGACAACTTCGTTTTCGTGTTTACCCTTACCGACGATCGCTGATTTGTACTCGAATCCGGCAGGAATTGGATAAGGCTGTAATTCTAAGCGTTGTTGTAATAACTCGATCGCGTAATCTAAAAATGGCTGATAAAGTGTCATGTTAGTAATTGATAATTGATAGATAATGACAGAACGATCGATTACTTCCAAATATATTTACATCCCCAACTTCGCTCAGAAGTCGGGGATGTGTTTTCCTGATTGGTTGTTGCTAAAGATTATTTGGTAGCAGTAGTAGCTAAAGGCAGTGCATCTTCAAATAAAAACCCATATAAGAATTTTTCCGACCATTCATGTCCGAAATAGCTACTAAATAAGCCCGATGCTGGGTCGCGATCGGCACTATATTGGTCGTAATCTTTTTGGGCTTTAGCGATCCGCTGAATATCTGATGGATCTGTGAGCGGTTCGCTGGTTGCTAACATCTCCCAATACAGATCGAGATAATCTTTGAATGCTTCAAATACTCGCGTTTTGACAGTTTCAGGGTCGGTCTTGGCAAACAATAGATATTTAGAGAAATATTGATTGGCATCATAAAATTTCATCTCTAAATTCTGAGCTAAATCTGGATATTTTTCATGTAGTTTTTTCAGAGGATGAATATATTTAGCTAGATAAGCTTCATCCTGAAATAACGGCTGAAAGTCCATCACAATTAAATTCTTGACTTGGCCGAAGGAGAGAAAGTCAATCCCTAACAATGGCAATTCAGAATTATGACTGGGATAAATTACACTATTGAAAATTTGGGCACTCGCACCTGCATCGATATATGTATACCGGATTTTTCTAAATTCCGGACATTCATAAGACCAACTTTTGATGGTGGCGGGATTTTTACCGCGCTCGCTCGTTTGTGCGGCTAGTCCCGCTGGAATTAGCCGACTTTGAAGATCGAAGCGTTGGAATAGGGATTGTTCTAAGTGATTGAGAAAAGGTTGATACATAATTTTGGACTGTGTAAAAAATAAATATTTTGACTAATCTAACTTAGATATCTAGATCGAGCTAGTTATTTGAGATTGGCAAGTTGGGAATTAGTAGCTAACGTTCTAATAATTCTTCTAGTGCCGCACCGACAACTGAATGCTCTGGATCTTGCCTGAGTTGACTCAGAGCAGTCTTGGCGCGTGGATCGGCAAATTGTTGGAGTGCATAGGCAACTTTTTGACGAATTAAGCTAGCATCTCGATCGACTAAAGTTAGGAGTTTTTCTAGTGCCAGTTCGTGGTAATTACTATCTACTAAACTACCCAGCGCACTTACAGCGGCAGCTTGTAAGTGCAGATCCGATCCTGCTAATGCTTCCATACAAACCTCATATAATTCGTTATGCCATTGCAGATCGACGAGTGCGGCGAGGATACTCCGGCGAAGGAGCCAATGATCGTCTTGACAAAAAGCGGCACTTAAATGCGGTGCTGCGGCTTTGCCAAAAAATGACAGCGAGTTAGCTGCTTCCGCTCTCACATTGGGATTGAGATCGAATTTCATCATTTCAATCAGCGCGGCAAAAGAGGCCGCAGTTTGGTGTTTGCTTAAACCCATCGCCACAAAAGAACGAACGAGAATCTCCGGATCTTTGAGTCGATCGATTAAGATCGGGACGACAACTTCTGTGGGATAAGCCTTCAGCGCGGTAATCGCTTTCAATCGATATTGAAAATCTGTGGCTTGGAGGTCAGTTTTAATGCGATCGATATCCATATAATTAGTTGATAGTTGCTTGTTAATATCCGCTAATCCATTAAAAATTTAGACTCGTTCGTCGAATCTAGTCCGAAAACTGCCATATTTAATCCAATAATGGTGGAGATCGTGGTGGGGTGTCTGCAAGCTTGCCTTGGCCCGATATAAAATCACTTGCCGCCGATCGCCCATCCAAACTTTACCCACTGAATTCACACTAATTACTGCCCCTCCTAATGCTTCAATGCAGTCGCCAAATCGCTCGACTGCACTATAATCAACCGTTTCATAAATAAAGAAATTACCTGAATAAATGAGATGCCTGCTACGAATCCAACATTGCATCTTTTTCTGAGCAATTGGTGGCAGAATACTCACGTTGGTAATAGTTACAGCTTGATTATCGGTAAGTGTATTCATATTGTCTCTACCTTAACTGCGATCGAGTGGCAATTCCAACGCGAAACTTTGACACTTTTCAAATCGTAAATGGCCGGATGTCGAACCCCAAACTTGTGCGTGCGTACCGATGTCCATGCCCCGATCGAGACTAAACCAGGTGGTTTCAGTAATCTCCACTTCACTGATTAAATAAGTCATGCACCCTTTTTTCTCAATCAGGCACCGATTCCCTGGTTCGACACTCCCCCGAAACATTTCACCCTCGCGGCGAAACACCATCCCACAGTGCTGACGAGGTTTGATATCGTTAACTGAAATCGTTTTTAGAATCGATAATTCGCGGGCTGCACCTGCATAGCGAATGGGATCGACGAGGCTATAATTTTCGATATAAATATCATCGCCGCGAGTGACTACTCGGTGTATTCCCTGCCGATATGGTGTCCACAAATCGTGATCGTAAACCTGTTCGGAGTAAAACCCGATGCCATTGAAAAAATCAAATGGTAAGGGACGAAAGAAAATGTGAATATGGGCAAACTGTTGAGGTTGGCTGAAAGATTGCTGGCGATTGCTAAAATCTCCAGCCATCCACTGACAAAGTAAGATCGAATCGTTATTTTTAACTGAAGTCATAATTGACATAGTGTGAGAAATAGATTAGATCTTCAACAACGTTTAAAAGAAGTTATTCAAAATTAAATTGAATATTAATGATTTAAAAAAAGTTTGATTTTATTGAGACTTTGACGATCGAATTTCTGATGAGAAGGATGCTGTCACTACCCCACTCCCACCACTAGTTTTAATCAGCGACACCCGAAAGCGCAAATTAGGATTGGCAAACCAGATTCGCTCTTCAGCGGCGGCGCGCTCGTAGGCGGTAATCAATACGAAAGTGCCATCCTCAAGAAAATGATATTCACCAGCAGCCGCAATGGTTTCGGCGTAACCCCGATCTCTGAGCAGTTTGCCTCGGTTGGGCATCAAAGGGTCGGGAACTGGTACTAAAATGGCATTACCCTTAACTTCGGGGCTATCTTCATCCCAATCGGATTGTCCTTCCCACTTCATTTGAAAGGGGGCGACAGTGCTACTGGGATCGACATCATAAGCTTGGCAAAGCTCTACTACTGCTGGATCTTGACGATCGAGTAGATCGATATCGATAATTGACTGCACGGCTTCAAAGTGACTAAAAGCCATGTGGTGCGCGCTGCGCTGCGATCGCCATTGCCCGATCGACTGCTCGACAAACTGTATAATATCCATCAATGTTCTGTACTCAAACCTATCTACCAAATTCGATTGGATCTATCTATCTTTTGTTTTTTCCTCCTCGCTTTGATTGAGTTTGCACAGTTTTCTGTTCCTTGTTATCGAAGCAGACTGAGGTTCTACACGAGCTGTCGCTAGGTTGCATCGAGATTGTCAATCCAAAGTGCCACGATCTTTGCTCTTAATTGAAAGTTATTTTTTAAATTTTATCTAGTTTGTCGATCGATGCCGTTATTCGATCGGCTGGACAGAAATTTCCCAGTTTTTATTTAAAAAATTTGGATTAGGCTAGCAATCCTAATCTATTGGCACAGAGAGCTAACTCAAATGGGCTAGCAGCCTGCGCGATCCAGTTAACTAGGATTGCCCGGTTAGTAGTTTTAACCTGCTGTGAGTCTCAATGAGCGCAGCAATTTAGACTACTTCGGTGATGCTGACAATCTTGCCGCCAGAACGATTGATTCGTTGAATTTGCGAAGTCATGTTATCGCCAGCAACGCGGTATTCCGTATTACTGAGCCGACGCGGGCCACCTTTAGCACCTTGCACCAGAATCTTGAAGGTTTTCTGATTCGCTTGACCAGAGCCGCCCAAATTGACACTAGCAGCCTTGATTTTATTACTCATACCAACTTGTGCTGAGGTGACAGCACTGCTGACTTGAGCGGGGCCGCGATCTAGTGCGAACATCCGGTTGTAAGTTATTTGAGCCTGACCGACTTGCGTGTTAGCACCGCGATTGTAGGGCACTACATTTTCACCAAAGGTGGTCTGATACTCTTCGCTATTGATGAAAGAGTCGATTTCAGCATCGAAACCTTCAGCGACACAGCGGACGATATGCTCGGAGATTTCTGCTTGGGATGCCGGCGGACGACCCAAGAAGTGCATGAAATTTAACTCCACAAACCGATTGGGAGCGCATTTCTCAAAATAACGAGTGCGGTAAAATTCCGAAGTACCGACAGCGCGGACGAACTCGCGGACGGAGACATCGCCATTAGCCAGTTGCGACTCAGCCGCTGTGAGGCGTTCGCTCTCCATCACATGAGGATTGCCCAATACTTGCTTGTAGACTGCGCGAATAATTGTCTGGACGTCTTCAGCAGAGCGCGTCGGCCACAGCTCCAGTGGTGTCATTGTTGCCATAATTAAATATTGACTCCTTTAAACAGTTTTTAACTTTGAGAAAATAGCATTAGATCGCGGTAACACTGACAATCTTGCCACCCTGCTTATGAATCCGCTGATATTCTTGGGAGAGTTTATCATAGGGCACCAGATAAACTTGGTTGCTCTGGCGGAATTTAGAGATATTATTGAATGCCTTGGCACGATATCCAGTAACTTCAATCCGGTAGACTTTTCCACCTTCACTGGCGTTGGCACCCAGCAGCGTGCGAGCACTGCCAGCCGGATTCCGGAAAGTAGATCCTGGCTCTACGACGGCTGTTGCTGTGGCATTAATTACCAAACTATTGAGCTTGGGGGTTTTGCCCGATACATCGGCTTTGAGAGAGCTAGTTGCAGCACCGCGTACCAGTTGGAAGGTATGCGTAAATCCGACCATGTGGCTAATTGCTTCAGTTTTGTAGCCGCGAATGTAAGGAACGATATTTTCGCCAAAGGTATTTTGGTATTCGTCGCTGTCTACATATGAGTCGATTTCGGAGTCGAAATCACCAGCATCCAAGATGGCACTATGCGCTTTCATTTCGTCGTAGCTATTAGGCGCACGTCCGAGGAAATGCCGGAAATTCAACTCGACAAACCGATAGCGCGGACAATCGGCAAACCGCGATTGATATAAGTCAGATTTGCCCACAGCGCGGACAAATTCCCGCACGCTCAGTTCGCCGCGTTTGAATTGGGATTCGGGAACGACTAACCGTTCGCTTTCCATGACGTAAGCATTACCGAGTACTTGTCGGTACACAGCACTAATCAGTGTTTCGATTTCTTCAGTAGAACGACCCGGTACCCATTCTTGGGGCGGGGTTTCGTCAAACAAACTAACGCCTAAGCGCGATGCTGGTCCAAAGGTCATCGATCTAAGTCTCCTAAGTAAACGAAAAGAAGCTCTGAAAGATGCCCGAACGGCGTGACAATTCAACTGGCTAAAATCATAGATTCACGCCACTTTCATGCCACTAGCCACTCACGAGCGACTCGATCGATCTGTTCGGACATCCTCATTAACGCAATTATCTCAAATTGTTAAGATAATTATAAATTTTCTATGGCAGTAAAAAATTAGAGCATCATCGGCAGTACGCTAATTTCAAGGTGAAGTATCGATAACAATGCTGTGACTAAGCAGAGTATGTCTGGGAATTGCTATTGGCTCTAAGCCTTACATAGCAATCAGTTTCACTGATATTAGCGCACGGCTTTTTAAGCTAAATCGGGGATTGTCAAACACTTCTCCCGATCGATGAGTTGAGTCGCTCTTCTGCCAAGATCGTTCGTGTTGCACAAATTGTGCGCATCTAAATTCTCATCTAAGAACGAGGTTAAAAATATTAAGAATTGTAGAGTGGCACGATCTGAAATTTAGCCGATCTCATATGAAGAAACCCCGCTCGATGCTCCTGATAGAGGATCGAGCGGGGTTGCGGAGATCGGACGGGACTGAATGCGATCGGAGAATGTGCCAAAAAAATTTGCAATCCGATCGCCGTACCATCAGAATGAACGCTCAATTACCGATCGATAATTGCACCTGAAAAATACTCTCAACGGGCTTCTGGGCGATGGTGGCAGCCCACTCAATCTCGGTCAAAAACAGCTCACCACTGAGTGTTTCGACAACATCGACGCCCCATTCTCCAGGTTGGAGGGCATCGGGGTCTGAGCTAGTGGGAGGCGTAGTTTTGATGCCACCGAGGATTAGGATATCCGCACGATTTCTGGTTGCTTGCTGGCGATGCTGGGCGAGGATGCGGGCACATGTCGATCCGACTGAATGGGGCGTGAGATCGCCAGTAAATAAGATTTCCATAATCCAATGCGGATGAGCGATCGATCGACATTGAATCTGCGGATTGTCGCTCGATCCCGCTCTGAAGATCTCCGTAAATTCCTCCCGACTCAGAGCCGCTAAACTGCCGTCGGTAATATTAAAGTTGTGGGACAACAACATCCGTCCCCGATCGAGATTAGCCACATTACCTCACTTTCGATCTAGAATAGCTGGCATTCCCCAGCGGTCAACAGCTAGACTAACACTGTTCGATCGCCGATCGATTCGATCGTTGATAATTGATAATTGATACATGCATCACGAACAAACTGGATCCGAGATCGATCGCCACACTCAATCTAGCCAGCAAATTTTCGAGGCGTTAGCCGCAGGGCAATCTGGAGCTGGTGCTGACTTGTACCAAGTCAATTTGCGTGGTAGAGCTTTGAATCAAGTCGATTTGCGACAGGCGACGCTGATTCGCGCCGATTTCAGTCAAGCAGATCTGACAGCAACAAATCTTGCTGGTGCCGATTTACGCGGAGCTAGCCTGCAAGGAGCCATCTTAAAAGATGCTAACTTAACGGGAGCCTGTCTATCGCGGGTAGATTTAAGCGGGGCAGATCTGAGCGGCGCGAATTTAACCGATGTCAAAATGCAGGGCGTCCGATACGATCGATACACCATTTTCCCAGCAGATTTTAACTATAAATCTTCAGGCGCGATCGGCCCTGGCGCGAGACTAAATGGTGCCAACCTAAATACTGCTAATTTGCGTTATGTCGATTTGCAGGGTGCGAATTTGCTCGGTGCTTACTTAGGCGGAGCCGATTTGACCCAGGCAAATCTTCAGGCTGCACGGCTAAGTCAAGGCGATTTGCGTCGTGCATTTTTAACCGGAGCTTGTTTACGAACGGCGGGCTTAAATGGTGCCAACCTCGCTGGCGCAGATTTACGCGCAGCCGATTTGACAGATGTCGAATTCGATCGATTAGAAAGTATCGCTGGGGCAGACTTTAGCCACGTACGAGGACTAACTGATGAAATGCGATCGCGCCTACTTAGTTATCCCGCCCAGGAATTGGAAACCTATAATTCTTTTACGCGGCGGACAACTGGAGAAAGCTTGGGATTAGAGCGTTGATTCATCGATCGTCCGTTATGCAAAATTTTCAGGCTGTAGGGGTAGGTTTCTGTAACTAATTCAAACCTGAATTCAACCGTTGGAAAAACCTACCCAAACCTACCAACAACCCAGACGATCTGAATGTTACTAGTAGGGGCTGGTTTGGACGATGGTTGTTGTTACAAAAAAGATGACTGGCATAAACCAGCCCCTACAGATTTTTTCGCACTCACATTCCCCATTTTCAGCAGAAAATCACCTCGAACAACCCATGATATTTACTCCACCGATGACGATGATGGACTTCTTCACCAAAAGTGAAGGAATGTGGTTTACCCAGCGTAATGTTCATCACTTTGACTGTTCTGGTGATGAGTCGGGAGAGTCGAATTTGTATATCTCAGTGGTACCGCAGATAGATCCGCGTGTTGCGAGTATTTGCACTCAACAGGATATCGATCCGAGCAAAGCTACCGGCGGAGCTAGTTTCATGTGGCAAGCTAATCAGGATAAAGGGGAACCAAATCCCGAACAAGCTGCGGTCTTAATCGATGTGCCTAATGATGCGTCTGGTCGATCGGGTAAACTGATTCGCAACCAGGGTTATGTCGAAAAAATTCCGGTAGTGAGTCGCTATTGGTTTGGCGATGATGGCATTCTGACGATCGATACTGACTACGACAACAATCAGGGACAGGAACGCTGCTGGTTTATCACCGATGATTTTCGCGTGCGGGTGAGTACGGTACGAATGATGAATGGTGTGTATTTGATGACTTATTGTTCTGAGCGACGGTGCGTTACAGAGCAAGATCTCTTGGCAATGGTGCAAAAGAATTTATCCAAGTAGCGATTTCGATCGAGTTGAAAGTTGACTAGATACCAAAGTTGACTAGAAACCCGACTTCTCAAAGAAGTCGAGTTTCTGTACTCACAGCGGTTCATACTTTTCAATTGCTTTAAAACTCTGCAATTTATCGATTAATCGATCGAAGTAAGGCACCAAATCTGCCTGAAGATCTGGTTCTACTCTTGCCAAACTAGCAGTTTTCAATTCTTGCAACCCTAGCACCATCGCAGCTAGCGGCACTTGCATTTCCTGATATAACAAATCCATGTTGTGCAAGCCAACATCGCTAGTATATGCTACGCTACCACCAGCAATGCCATAGGTCACACAACGTAAGAAGTGCCAGAAGTCGCGCCAACATGCTTCGGATCTTTCTGGTGGATATAAACCGCCACCAGGCTGAGTAATTTCCGGAAAAGCTTTCAAAACTTGGGTGCGGGCATCATCAACTATTGCTGTCGCAGCATCTCGTAATAATCTCGCGATCGGAATCAGAGCCGATGTTGTTGGGAGATCGGTTTGAATTCGATCGAGTTCTGCATCCGTGAGGTATACTCGGCGATCGTCCGCACTTTGAAATAGCTCGATAATTGCTGGCGAATGAATCGTTTTCCAATCCTCAAAACTAACAATCCTTGCTTTAATAATTAGTTCTCTAACAGTGCTACTAAGTTCCATAGATTAGGGATGAGTATTTAACAATAAAAACGCGATCGACTATTAACTATCCACTTCTCGACTCAGTAATAAAAGTCAAGCTCAACCATTCACCGCGATCGATATACGTCCGAATTAGCCGCTGACGGAGATTAGGCGCGATCGACCAACCGACTTCCAGCGCGATCTCGACTCCCGATTCAATTTGAGTCGGGCACAGCACGTAGGCTGCGTCGGGTAATAAAATGACTTGAGTCGATCGGGTGGTTAAGCGAGTGCGATCGGATTCGGTGTCAATGGTAAAGGTAGACTCTGTAACTTGCGACCCGATCGACTGAGAGCGAACGAGGGTTCGATCGTCAGTCATCGTAGTAGTTTGAATCGTTGGCGACTCAGAGACTTGCGTGTTACCAGGATAAAGTGTTACAGCTTTGCCCTGCCAAACCCCCAACCAACCAGCCAGCTTCAGCGGTGGACGTTCGGGGGCATCGGTGCCGACACGTCCTTCCCGAATTAGCGTTAATCGGAATAGGCAACCATTCGCATCGAACTGCGGAATTAATCGCAGTCGTCGATCTTCATGTCTGAAGGCAAACTCCGCACCACTGGGCGCACCCAGCCGTAAATAAGGCGAACCTTCGGAAAACGCTCCCGTCTCGAAGAAGATCGCACCAGCACTCGGTTCGCTAAAATCGAAGGCCATCTCTTGAGGCTGGAGGACACCATCAGCATCGGGATAATGGCGCGTGAGGGCTAAGTGAATCGCTAGATCCTCATTTACCCCAGTCAGGGAAATTAAACTGGGGATATCTTCGATTTCCTCACCCAGGGGCGAAAGTCGGGTAAAGGAACCCTGCCATTTGCCGAGATTTTGCAGTACGCAGTCCCATTGAGATTTCACGATTTTTACCACTCATCTCCATCAGTTTTTTTAGCAAGCTGGGAGATTGCCAGCTTAATGACTGCTTGGACTGAATCCTCGGATTCGTTTGCTGATGCGGCTTCTAGATCCGCGATCGCTTGTTTGTCTCCTAGTTTCATCAGTGCCAACACTGCCGACTTCCGACTTTCCCAATCGGGGTGGTGGAGTAGTTCTAATAACGGGACTC
>NZ_JANPGM010000751.1:0-2720 GCF_031423935.1 Chamaesiphon sp. VAR_69_metabat_338 | reverse complement strand
TTTCAGGATTCACTTCAATCCTTGGCAGCGCATCATTTAACTTCATATCTCGCTTGCTAATTTGACGAGTCCCCGATACGGCCAAAACTTGTTTTCTTAACTGTAATCGATCGGGTAAAAATTGCTCGATCGCTACTTGCGACATAAAGGTAAAAGCCGTATTAGTTCTCGCGCCGCCATAACTCCCAAACATCGGGCGCATGTGGACGGGTTGGGGTGTGGGAATGCTGGCATTGGCATCGCCCATTTGCGCCCAGGCAATCAGTCCGCCTTTAATTACTGTCTCTGGCTTGACGCCAAAAAAAGCAGGTTTCCATAAGCATAAATCGGCAATCTTACCAGACTCGATCGAACCCACATAATTACTAATCCCGTGAGTAATTGCGGGGTTAATTGTGTATTTAGCAATATACCGTTTGGCGCGTAAATTATCTGCTGGTTGACTATCTTGAGGTAAACCGCCGCGTTGGATTTTCATTTTATGAGCAGTTTGCCAAGTCCGAATAATTGTCTCCCCAATTCTGCCCATTGCTTGAGAGTCGGAAGAAATCATACTAAATGCGCCCAAATCATGGAGAATATCTTCTGCCGCGATCGTTTCGCGGCGAATTCTCGACTCGGCAAAGGAGACATCTTCGGGAATACTGGGGCTGAGATGGTGACACACCATCAGCATATCCAAATGTTCGTCGAGGGTATTGAGGGTATAGGGACGGGTAGGATTTGTGGAAGAGGGCAACACATTGGCTTCACCACAGACACGAATGATATCGGGTGCGTGTCCGCCGCCTGCGCCTTCGGTATGATAGGTGTGAATCGTCCGCCCTTTAAACGCCGCAATTGTGGTTTCGACAAACCCAGCTTCGTTGAGGGTATCGGTGTGAATGGCGACCTGGACATCGTACTCATCCGCGACGCTCAGACAATTATCGATCGTGGCTGGCGTAGTCCCCCAATCTTCATGCAATTTTAACCCGATCGCCCCTGCTTTCACCTGCTCGACTAAACCTTGTGGTTGAGAGCTATTTCCCTTTCCCAATAAGCCGATATTCATCGGAAAGGCATCCGCCGCTTCCAACATCCGATACATATTCCACACTCCAGGCGTGCAGGTAGTCGCACTCGTACCCGCTGCTGGCCCCGTCCCGCCACCAATCATTGTCGTAATCCCTGAGGCGATCGCGACTTCTATTTGTTGGGGGCAGATAAAATGGATGTGGGTATCAATCCCCCCCGCTGTCAAAATCGACCCCTCACCAGCGATAATTTCGGTGCCAGGGCCGATAATAATATCGACATTATCTTGAATATAAGGATTGCCAGCTTTGCCGACTTTATAAATCTTGCCGTCTTTAATCCCGACATCGGCTTTAACAATCCCCCACCAATCGAGAATCACCGCATTGGTAATCACCAAATCTACTGCACCATCGGCATTAGAAATCGGCGATTGTCCCATCCCATCCCGAATTACCTTCCCACCCCCAAATTTGACTTCATCCCCATATGTCGTAAAGTCGCGCTCGATTTCGATGAATAGCTCGGTATCGGCAAGGCGGACTCGATCGCCTGTTGTGGGGCCATATGTCTGAGCGTAGGCACGGCGATCCATTCTATAACTCATAGTTCGGTCTGGGGATGAAGTGATGTGATTATCTGGATTTTACTCGAATGGCGTGTCTGCGGCTATGCTCGATCTCCATCTAAACAGCACCAAAATTTAGTGTTGACTTTTTGTTTTCAATATGCAAACATAATCATATGGCAGTATGTAAGTATCTTGACTCTGAAAGTTAACATACGCTTCATATTTGAAACTAGGGACAATATAAGAATGAATAACTCTAAAACTAACATCCCATATAAATATCTAAAGGAACGCTCCCATGCACCTCATTTCTGCTGGCAAACTCAAAGAGGCATCAGCCTCATATCCTGACGTAGAGGAAGTAATCAAGAATTTTTCTAAAAAGTTTGAGAAGGCAGAATGGCAAAATTTGATTGATGTCCAGCAGGACTACCAGTCTGCGGAAGCTGTTGGTAACTTTACAGTTTTCAATATTAAAGGCAATAAATATCGTCTAATCATCGATATTGATTATGAAGAACAAGTAGCTTACTTCAAATATTTCCTAACCCACGCCGAATATAATAAACAGCAGTGGAAAAATGATATCTACTATTAGCAGAAGCAATTATCTCGAACTATTAGATCGAGATAGAATTATCCCAAAAATTATTGAAACCAAGGAAGAATACGAGCAGTTTCTAGCAGTAGCTGAACGGCTGATTTTTAAAAAGCAGACCCGCACACCTGAAGAAACTGTTTTATTCAGACTTCTAGTTAAGTTAATTATGGATTACGAAGAGGAAACGTATTCTCTCAAAGAGTGGTCTCAGACAGCACCTCACGAATTTTTACAGCATTTGATGGAAGCTAGAGGCATGAAGCAAGTAGACTTGGTTGGAGTCCTTAGCCCATCGAAAGGATTGGTATCGTCGATCGTCAATGGCAAGCGATCGATTAGCAAGGCACAAGCTAAGAAACTAGGGGAAATATTCAATATTTCAGCCAGTGTTTTCATTTAGGTTGCGATCGATCGATTACTAACCCCGAATCGCATTGGCAACCGCCAACCCTGCAAGATAAGCATCTTCTACTTTGCGCCCGCGACACCAATCACCAGTACAGAACAAAGGTGCGGGTAGATCGATCGAGA
>NZ_JANPGM010000750.1:0-5354 GCF_031423935.1 Chamaesiphon sp. VAR_69_metabat_338 | reverse complement strand
GTCCGGCAACGGCGGCGGGGATTGCTTACAAGCAGAAAGAACACGAATACCTAAATACTTGGCGCGAAGTCGACGAGCAGACAGTGTGGGAATATTGCGATCGACATGGCATCAAACGGCCAAATCGGTGTACCACCGTTCAACCATCGGGTACCAAATCGCTGCTGACTGGGGCTTCTCCAGGCTGGCACGCACCCAAAGCGCAACGTTTTATCCGCCGGATCACTTTCCGCAAGGATGACCCCGTAGCCCTCGCCTGTATCGACTATGGGTATAGCGTGATTCCCTCTCAGTCTGATAAAGACGAGAATGGCAATCTGCTGGACGATGCCTACGACTCGCGTTGTACGGAATGGTTGATCGAAATTCCCGTGGCGGTATCTTGGGCGGATCTGCCTGGTGCTGACTCGATCGAAATCGGTCAATTTAGTGCCCTAGCGCAGATGGACTTCTACATGGGCGTCCAGCAACATTACGTTCGTCACAATACCAGTGCGACGATCGAATTGCGCGAAAATGAAGTAGATGCCCTGGGCAAACGGATTTTTGAGGCGATTCGGGATGATGAGGGTTATATCTCAGCAGCTCTATTGGCGCGGTTCGACGACCATCAGACGTTCCCGCGTTTGCCGTTTGAACCGATCGACAAGGCGACATTCGATGACATGATGGTGGGTGTGATGCAGCGACGCCAGACCGCTGAATTCCATACAGCGTTGAGTCGTTATGACTTGGGCAACAAATCGGAAGAATCTGGCCCTGCGGGTTGCGATTCAGATAAGTGTCTGTTGCCAGATGTGAAGCCAAATAGTTAACTTCAGTTGCTAGTGGCTAGCTGCTTGGGTCTTTTCCATGGCGAGGGAACCTCGCCGGAAAGACTCCGCTTTGAATTAATCCCCCTAACTAAATTGCGAGTTAGGGGGATTTTCGATTTATGGCAACAGCAACAGCAGTTAGGACGATCGAACTCAATTTCTCGATCTACTTTTCCCTAGCAACTGAACAACTGCTCTGGGATGACGGTGGTTTAAAATAATTAGGGAGAAAGTATTTTTAGTTACAGAAATATTTATCTAGTTGTACACTGTCAATCGACAAAGAAGCTATTTACGAACTCAATATTAAAAAGTAATTGTCGCTACAGAATCAATTTGTTTGAATTGATAATTTAAATACGGTAGAAAAATTTGTTTCAATATATTTAGCAAATTTTCATCTGAACCAAAAAACAATAGTGTGAGATAAAAAATGATGTTGATGCGCAAATTGATTATGTGCGTAGGTTTGAGCGCGTTCATGGCTACTTTAAATGGTGTGACTGGTGCTGCTAATGCTTCGGTTTTCCAAAAATCTAAAATCGCAGGAGTGAGAAATATTGCTGTTGCTATTTCCGAAGCAGACCAAAGCGCACTTGTTAAAGAAAACAGACAACTTTTGATTAAAAATAGAGCATTAGCTCGGAAAATTGCCACTAAACTCGGCATCACCTCTTCTGGCGAAGTTCCGACTAGTGGCACTCCTCTAGAACAAAATCAAGTTCTAATTTTACAAAATCAAGAGACATTTACCGCAATCGCGACGAAAGTCGGTGCGACAGTACCCTCTTTGTCCGCTGTCGAAGCAACCGATCCGGCAGAAAAAAACCATAAGCTGCTCTTACAAAACAAGTCAATTGTAGTTGAAATCCTCAAGAAACTGAGTATTTCACCAGCTCCTGCTGCTGAACTTAAAGGCACATTTGTCGATAAAAACCACAGCCTGCTCGTCGGGAATGGTAAGGCACTGGCCAAAATTGCAGCCAAGCTGGGTGTCTAAGTCGATTTGAAGATTCAAAAGAGTGGGACAGTCCGAATAGCCATAATATCTAGATTTCCAAAAACTTAACTAGCTGACATCGATCTAGCGCACTCTGAGATTTCCTCAGAGTGCATTTTTGTTGAAGATGGCGATCGTCAGCCAGTCAGAGCGATCGAGCGTCAAGAGCATTTACACTTACAACTGCTGGCAAGTGGAGATCGTCCCCGCCAATCGACCGATCGGCTAGAGTTTCGATCGATGATAGATCGAGTAAACTGAGGATCGAACGAACGCCGTAATCTCGCAACAATTTACTAGCTTTGTCGTCTGAGAAGTAGTCTTCGAGATCTTTTCTAGAGCGAATCTGAACTTAGGCATAAGTCGCCAATAGATTGCAGAAATTAGATCGAAACTAGCTAGTTAATTATTGTTTGGATGACGATCTTCAGTTAGTGCATCAATTATAGATATTCAGAACAGATGTTGAAAATTAGAGATTTTTGGGTGAGTTGGCGACGGTATCGATTTGGGCTGTTATTGCTTGGGGTGTGTTTGAGTGCGATCTTGGCATCACCACAAGTAGCGATGTCTACCCAGTCTACCGCAGCCGCTACGACAGAGTCAGCCGCAGTCGCGGAAGTGGCCAAACAACCTCTCCCCCAGCCCAGCAAATCTCCAGCCGTACTGCCACAGCAGGCTGCTTTGACGACAAACGTCAAAAAGACAGTGCTCGAAAATGGTTTGACAGTGTTGACAAAGGAAGTCCGCAATGCACCTGTCGTCACGGTTCAGGTCTGGTACAAAATTGGTTCGCGCAATGAAGCTCCTGGTGTCAATGGCATCGCGCACCAATTGGAGCACATGTTATTTAAAGGGACTAAAGATCGACCGATTCAATTTGGGAGATTGTTTGCGGCATTAGGTAGTAGTTTTAATGCTTTTACTAGTTACGATCAGACAGCTTATTTTGGGACGGTAGAGAAGAATAAACTCAGCAGTTTGTTGACATTAGAAGCCGATCGAATGCAGAATTCGACGATCGATACAGAGAAGCTCACTGGTGAAAAACGGGTCGTCATTTCGGAGTTGCAAGGCTATGAAAATGGCCCGAGTTATCGACTCGATCGCGCTGTCAAACGCGCTGCTTTTCCGAGTACGCCCTATGGTTTGACTGTCGGCGGTACCAAAGCCGATGTCGAAAAGTTCACCGTCGAGCAAGTGCGGTCTTATTACGACTCTTACTATGCCCCGAATAATGCCACCTTAGTCGTCGTCGGCGACTTCGATACCGCTAGTTTGATGGCTAAAGTTCGCGAGACAGTGGGGAAAGTTCCCCGGCGCGAGCTGAAAGTTGCCAAGCCGACAGTGACGCCAGCAACGACCAAACCCCAGCGGCGACTCACCCTCAAGCAGCCAGGTAGTACCCAAATCGCGATCGAGGTCTATCCTTTACCAGAAGCCACTCATCCTGACGTCCCGGCGATCGATGTGATGAATTATGTCCTCACTGAAGGCCGCAGCTCGCGGATGTATCAAGCGATCGTCGAAACCGGCATCGCGACCAGTCTCGATGGTGGTGCGGCCAATCTCGCGGCTGGCGGCTGGTATGAGATTTCGTCGATCGTCGAAGTCGGTAAATCGCTCCCGAAACTAGAAGCGGCGATCGATAAAGAGATTAAGCTGCTCCAAACCAAAGGAGCTGCCGCTGGCGAAATTGCCCGCGCCAAAGCCCAGCTCAAAGCCAGCTACCTGCTGGGCAATCGCGATATCAATAGTCAAGCCCGACAACTGGGCAACGACCAAACGACAACTGGCGATTATCAATTTACCGATAAGTACTTAGCCGGTGTCGAACGCGTCACCGCCGCTGATGTCCAACGGGTTGCCAAAAAATATCTCCAACCCAACCTCAAAACGATCGGCTTTTTTGAACCGACCCAAATCACTGCTAAAACTGCGGCACCCGCAGAGGGTGGCGGTAAAACTGCCGATAATTTCGCGCCAGGTGCGCCGGTAGACCCCAGCGAACTCGCTAAATATCTCCCCGCACTCGATCCGGATACGGCCAGCCAAAACCAATCCTTGCCCCAAGAGGTGAAACTCAAGAATGGCTTGCGGGTCTTCTTGCTCCCCGATGCCAGTACGCCGACGGTGACATTAAGTGGCAACATTCAAGCTGGCACCGAGTATGACAATCCTGCCAAAGCTGGCTTGGCCAGTCTGACAGCTACCAACCTCCTGAGCGGTACCAAAACGCAATCGGCTCTAGCGATCGCCCAAACACTAGAAAGTCGCGGTGCGGGACTAGCATTTGCGGCCAGTCGCGAAGGTGTCGGCTTGGGTGGGAATGCTCTATCCAAGGATCTGCCCGTGTTGTTGCAAACTTTGAGCGATGTCGTGCAAAATGCCAATTTCCCCCAACAGAAATTTGAACTCAGCCGGCAACGCGCGCTGACTGCCCTCAAATTGGAGCTAGATAGTCCGAATAGTGTGGCGCGAAAGAAATTCCAGCAGACGGTCTATCCCCTCAATCATCCGTTTACGATTTTCCCCACTCAGGAAACGTTGACGGGACTCACCCCAGCGGATCTGCAAACTTTTTATCGTCAGCACTATCTGCCGAGCAACACGATTCTGGCGATCGTCGGTGACTTTAAAGTCGCTCAAGTAAAAAGCTTGCTCGAACAGAAATTGGGCAACTGGTCGGCGACGGCGACACCAGTCAAGCTCAACTATCCACAGCCACAGTTTCCGGCCAAACAGGTGCAGGTAAACCCGTCTCTGCCAGGGAAAACTCAAGCGATTACCCTGCTGGGCAATAAGGCGATCGATCGCAAAGATCCGCGCTACTATTCAGCTTTGGTGTTAAATCAAATCCTCGGTGGCGATACCCTCTCCAGCCGTCTGGGTACAGAAATTCGCGATCGTCAAGGCTTAACCTACGGAATCTACAGTAGCTTTGCTGCTGGCAAACGGCAGGGGACTTTTATCATCTCGATGCAAACCGCTCCTGAGGATGCCCAAAAAGCCACTCGCAGCACGATCGCGTTGTTGAAAGATCTCCAAACTAAAGGTGTCACTACCGCTGAAGTGGCCAATGCCAAGCGCAGTATTGCGAGTAATTACACCGTCGAACTGGCATCCCCCGATGAGATTGCTGGCGCGACGCTAGGTAATGCCGTCTATGGCTTGAATCCTAATGAAATTAGTGAGTTTCCCAAGAAGATCAAAGCAGTCACCTTAGAGCAAGTCAACCAAGTTGCGAAGGAATTGATTCAACCCGATCGGTTAGTGGTGATTACCGCTGGGCCACCAAAACAATAGATTTAATTTCAAGTAGAAAGGTAGGGGCAATCGATCGATTGCCCTTACCTTTTTTCATGAGCGGGGCGACAGGATTTCGCTATAAGAAGGTGTCTCAAAACTCAATTTTGTTAAGCGAAACCCCTAGAAGATCCCCCTGTCTTGTCTCGCATAATCCCCCTTCAAAAGCGGATGCCTTTTCGGTCGGGTTCCCCGACCATGAAAAGGCACCAAGCGGGTGACTAAGATTCCGA
>NZ_JANPGM010000749.1:0-4930 GCF_031423935.1 Chamaesiphon sp. VAR_69_metabat_338 | reverse complement strand
CCGGATCTTTTTCCCCCCTTTTCAAGGGGGGTTAGGGGGGATTCAGATCTCAAAACGAAGTCCGACAGACTTGTGTATACACCGTAGCTTTTTAAGGGGGGCTAGGGGGGATCTACCCACTCAAAGCGCAGCAATTAAACTTCTCAGACATACTCATAGTTCGGGTAGAGCGCGTCTCTACCCGCAGCATCTATTCACTATTTCCCTAATTTAAGATGCCAGAAGCAACCGCAACCACCACTTTACCTGTAGTCGAGCGGACGATTTCCGCAGTTTTTGCCGAAGAGCAGCAAATTGATGGCGTCGTGCGTCGTCTAATCGAGCGCGGCATCGATAAAGAGCATATCTCGGTCTTGGGTCGCAATTTTCAATCAGAAACTCGGATTACCGGCTTTATTTCCAAACGGGACATCATTTTGGGCGGACTGCGTAGCGGTGCGATCTTTGGTTCCTTATTTGGCTCGTTCTTGAGCTTGCTGACTGGCGTTGGTGTTTTACTGGTGCCCTTTGTCGGCCCCATCGTGGCCGCAGGGCCGATCGGCGCAATTTTACTCGGAGCTACTAGCGGCGCGATCGCGGGTAGTGCTGGTGCCGGTCTGGTGTCTGTATTGGCGGCATTAGGCATGCCCGAAGAACAAGCAGCCCTCTATCAAACGCGGCTCGAAGCTGGCGAATTTATGATGATGCTGGAAGTTCCCGCCGATCGCGTGGGCGAATACCAGCTCCTGTTGGAAAGTGCTGGTGGTAAAGATATCCACGTTAATGATGCACCGCTGCCCCGGGCTGCTGGTGAATGCAACAGCCCTGAAGACCTTTCGCCCGAAATTCGCACTCACCTGTCCCCAGCGGCTCAGCAGTTGTTTGTCGAGAGCTACAGCGAAGCTTTCAAAACCACCAATGACAAAGCTCAGTCCGAGGCAACTGCTTGGGACAAGATCCACCAGCGGTTTGACGAAGACGAGCAGGGTGTCTGGTCGAAGGAAAAAATGGTCGTCTAATGTGAGGGTGCGAGCGGCTGACTATCTCGATCGAGAGAGTGTAGATCTATAATTCAGTAGATATGCAGATCTGCAATCGATCGTACATTGGTAGTTACTTGAGTTGTGCGTTCGCACACCCGAACATACTATGGACGATGCTAATACTTCAGATCGCTTACCCGTAACGCACGGAGCGATCGAATCTACTCCGCAGCCCGATCGCGATCGATTTCAAACGATCTCTGAAGCTTGCTTGGTAATGAAAGATGAAATTGCCAGTACCGCCCAACATCTCATTGGCGGTAAAGAGTATCAGAGCAAACCGCCGACGATTACGGAGGCTTGCTTGACGATTAAAGGCGAGATCGGCGACGAAGCGCGGCAGATTCTATCGACTCAACCACCGCAGGTAAAACCGCAAACTTTTACGGCAGCTTGTGACTCGATTCGAGCTGAAACAGTTCTAACTGCTCGCCAAATCGTGCCCACTGCCGACATGATACAACCCGCGCCTCCGAGCGCGATCGAGGGCGCAGGGGATACCGAAGAGCAGTTTGATGGAGAGGATACTGACGATCGTCGGTTCTATTCCCACCCGATCGAGCAAGCCCAGAAAGCCATTCATGAAGCTCAATGGTTCGAGCAATAGCTTCCCGATCCCGATCGTCTCGGTTACAACCGATCGAGATGATTAATACCATCTACCTCCGACTTGAGATCTCAGTCGGAGGTAGAGTTTTAGCCATATATTTATTGGAAATTATTACTAGTGGTTAAGTGCCTCGATCGACCGATATTTTACCAATCGATCGACGGATTTGTGTTCTCGCTATTTGGTAACGAAAGTATCACTTTTAGGAGAGAGAGATAAGTGATAAAAATTGTATATTACAGATAGTTCAAATAAATAATATTAACCACTAAAGGCAGAAAATCATGAGTATTGAAGAACGCTCTAAAGCAGCAGCTCAAAATCTAGAAGGTAAAGGTCAAGAAGCGATCGGTAAAGTTACTGGTAGCTCTGAAGACGAAGCTGCTGGACAAGCCAAGCAAGGAGCGGCGAAAGATCGCGATGGCATCGAAGATGCAAAAGATAAAGTTGTAGATACAGCTAAAAATTTAGGCAATAAGATGCAAGATGGTATCGATCGGGCTAAAGAAGAGCTAAACAAATAAGCTCTAGCCAGCCGATTCTCTCCTACTAACGAAGCCTCTCACTTGGCTGGTTTAGGAGAGATCTAGTGAATTATTCTTAACGCTAACCGGGTATTTTTAGTTTTCAAGACCCAGGCAGATTGTGTCTGGGTCTTTTTGTCTCGATCCAAACCAAACGATCGGCATAATCCGATCGCCACTTAGTTAATTACATCTTTGGAAATAGACCGTTCTTGGGAGGCTCCTTCTAATGAGACAGTAGCAATTCCTTATTTTTAGCTCGATCGAGCGATTATTTATATCGACTTAAATGGCTACCATTAAAGTAATAAACCAGTTTTAAAAACAATATTTTTTATGCCACGCCTGATTGGTAAAATATCCAAAACTCCCTTGTATACAACCCTGCTAATTGTAGTTGTAGCTGCTGCTGTGACTGGTTTAGAGTACATGGGTGAGATCGATATCGTTCCTGGCTTTGGTAGAGACAACCCGACAATGCGGGTTTCCGACCAAACCCCCCCGCGCACCTGACAAGATATTTTGCGATCGCGTTGCTGTCATTTGCTAGCTAAATCAATCAGTTTTTAAACTAACGGAGAACAAAGATCGTGCGTAAGGGAAAAGATATTATTGGCAAGCCGATTATTGCCTATGACACTGGTGAAAAAATTGCGAATATTATCGATCTGATTTTCGATCAAAATGATAATACACTACTGGGTTTCTTGACTCAGGAAAGTAGTTTATTCAACGATGCTAAAGTTTTACCACTGAGTTTGATTAAAGCAATCGGTGCAGATGCAGTCATTATTCCCGGACGCGAGGCGATCGCGCCATCGCGGAACTACGATCTAATTCACAAAATTTTAGATAACAATAATGTCTTAAATGGTACGCGGATTATGACCACGGATGGTCGCAATCTCGGTAGATTAGTAGACTTGTATTTCGATGAAAATACTGGCAAAATCGAAGGCTACGACACTTCTGGCGGGCTGTTTGCGGATGCTTACTCCGGTAGATCGTTCGTACCTGCGCCCAAAACGATCAAAATTGGTCGCGATATAGCCTTTGTTCCGCTCGAAACTATCGCCCTGATGGAAGAGCAAGTCGGCGGGATTAAAGCTGCAATGCAAACTGCTAGTGAAAAGCTCCAGACTACTGCCCAAGTTGCTAGTGAGAGAATCCAATCTACAGCCAAAGTCGCAGGCGAACGTCTCCAAGATGGCTCCCAAGTTGCTGGTGAAAAATTCCAAGCAGTCGGACGATTAGCAAATGCTAGCCTCACAAATACCATTGTGGATCGATCGGCTCAAAAGGAATTTGCGATCGGTAAAGTTGCCCGCCAAACCATCCAGACGCCAGACGGTCGCACTGTGGTGCGCGCTGGCGAAACGATCTCGCCGAGCGTCGCCACTACCGCCGAACAGCTAAATCTCCTCGACGAGCTGTACCGCTCGGCTGGCGGTAATTTGAGAGAGCCGCTCCGCGACAGGTTGGATTCGGTAGTCGCCAGATCGACCGTCGAGCAAGCACTCGGCAAACGCTCGCAGCGTGCCGTCTATACCCCTTCCGGCTTTATTATTGTCGCTCAAGGGCAGATTGTCACCGATCGCGCGATCGAGCAAACCAAGCTCGCCCACCAAGAGGCGGCTTTACTCGACGCAGTCGGTTTGTCTCCTCTCACTGCCGCCCAGTCCCAAGCCGGCAGCTTGGCTACCACCACTGGCGAACGACTTCAAGCTAATGGCGAACGACTCCAAGCTAATACCGCAATTGCTGGAGAAAAACTGCAATCGGGTGCGGCAAATATGTGGGAGAAGGTCAAAGAAACCGCCAACGATCTGCAAGGTCGCAGCACCGAAGCGATCGAACAAAAACGGATTAGAGGCGCATTGGGGCGTCCGACTACCCGTGTCATTCTCGATCGCCATGATGAGGTGATTCTCAATGTTGGCGAATTAATCGGTCATAAAGCGATCGAAGGTGCTCGTACGGCAGGGATGCTCGATGTCTTGCTCGATTCGGTCTACACCGAGACGCCACAGCTCACGCTCCAGGAGCTAAAAGCACCAGAAAAGGGCAGATTGGCACTGTAGGTAATTGATAGTTGATGGTTGCCACTAGGTTGAGTCCACCGATTCGATCTAGTGGCAACTATCGTGTCTTAACTTTCACCACTAACTACTTTTATTTAGTGACTGTAGCACAAGTTGGATCGATAGGTTGCCCAAACGTAATACTAGTTTTGACGGTCATATTGGGGGGAAGACTACCACTTTGGTCTAGTCTGTGCAGGCGATCGCACTCAAGTTGATTGGAACTACTGCTTGGTTGCATCCGAACTTCTGGATACTTACGTGTTTTGAGCGGGACTTTTTCGAGCTTGGGCTGTTGAGCCGGAATTGATTTTTTGAGAGGCTTGACAACCTGCGCGTGAAGCTCGCGATTGAAGGAGTTGTGGGTCGTTGGCGTAGCCTCTGTGCGCAGGCAGACGCTTCGCGAACGCGTTGGCGAAGCCTTGCCTTTGGCATTAAGGAACGAGAATCGCTCTGGGAAGCTATTTGCTTGCGCATGAGGGGTATAGATCGCCGCAGTAATAAGTCCCAACGCTAATGACTGAAGTTTGAGCATCTGAACATCTGATTGTAATTTGAGTTACACTAACTTTCGATACATGCTAACACAATATATTACTAGTTGCGATCGAAGATAGCTGCAACTGGCGCAGTCGCGTCAAGTAGAAAATACTTAAGAAAAAGCAATTGGCCGATCGCTTGCAGGTGAGATCG
>NZ_JANPGM010000748.1:0-4806 GCF_031423935.1 Chamaesiphon sp. VAR_69_metabat_338 | reverse complement strand
AGATTTTTTTAAGGTAGATACATTATAACGTCCGCCCAAGTCGTATGTATAACTTGTATTAGCGACTGAGGATGTGCCTGTTAGATCGCTATACTGATTTAGTCGAACGATCGTCTAGATCGGGGAAACATTATCGATGTTATGCTATAAACACACATTTTTATTTGTCACAACAACAATGTTAGAAGATCGTAGTTTTGAAATATTAGATCGCGCTCGATGGTTAAAATTAGCACAAGATAAAATTGCAGCTAGGCAACAACTTTTATAGATGCCGCCGACTGAGGCTCGATCGATATTAGAAAGCATCATCGATCCGACTTTATTAAAACCAGATTTTAGTCATGGCTTAGAATTCAACGCTTTAAGTTTATCAAATGATGAATTAGCAGATTAAGTATGGATAGAGTTTTTACTCCAGAAAGCCTAATCTCACTATTTCAGGCGATCGATCGAGAAGAACTAGACTTGATTTTAGTCGGCGGTCAGGCGATTAATATTTGGGCTAGTTATTATGCCGATCGCGTACCAGCATTGATGGACTATATCCCATTCTCTAGTGCAGATTTAGATTTTTATGGTGGTAAAGTTGAAGCGATTGCCAGTCAAGATTTTGAATCCAATGTTGTGCTTGGAAGGTAAGCTCAAAGCAGCGATCGGATTACCGCAAGAGGGTAGACAAGACCTCAAGCATTTACAGATGTCTTTGTTGTTTGTAAAAGAATATATCATTGACTGACTAAATAATACTGGCGATCGAGACAGATCGAATATAGGATCGATCGAATATTACTACTAGCGATCGATCCCACGTTCGATCGATACAATAAATTGCGACCGATCCGATCGATTAGATTCATTGTAATATGATTTAAAATCCTTGCCCTGTCATGATTTGAAGTGGTGGGCAGTAACCACCCTACTTAATTAGCAGTAAAAAATATTGTACAGACGGCTAAATGGCTGAGGACGATCGAGCTGGAGTTCAGTTATCTTTGAAACATGAGATTGAAGCAATTAGTAATAGAATTCGCCGATACTCAATAAATCTTCTTTTAGTAATGTTGTTTTAGATATTCATTAACTAGGGAAATCGGGGTTTTATATATCGTGGGGATAATTAGCTAGCTAATTATCCCCATTTTTTTGAGGCATCGCAGCGGGTGAAGTTACAATCGGTACATAAATGGAACACTGAGATTATAATAGCGACAAGCGTTACAAGCCCTTAATTCTTGAGGCGACGCGGCAGAGCGGGAGTTATTTTAGTCTACGGAGGTTCGATCGATGCCTAAAGTCCAGCCAGTGAATAATGCGGCCAAAGTTGCTAATTTTACGCCTTATTCGGCGATCGGTACCAATCTTGAAGATGTCCGCAAACGCCGCAGAGAGCACGATCCGACTGCTCTCAATTTGCAAATATGTTGGTATCTCACGCCAGAAGTAGCAACGAAACTAGATCCCGAAGTGCTCGATCGATTGAGTGCCAAAGTCCAACCGATTTACGGCACCTTATTAACCGCCGATGCAGACACCTTAGCGCGAGATCGCGATCTCTTACCACCAGCAATCCAAGCGCAAATTCCGAATAGCTGGCAACTCCCCTCAGATCTCTGGGGCTATGCCTTTTTTGCTTGTCCATTGCCACCTGTAACAACCTACAGTGCCGACCAATATGCGCGGGGCGATCGAATGGTGCTCAATGGCGATGGGATGCTCTACCGGCTCGGTTTTGAGGCAGGTAGCGCGATCCTCAAAACGCGGATGATGAAAACGCCCTGTTATTATGCCGATCTCGCCGCCCAATTACTCCCCAAATTTGACAAACCGGGCTATCGCTTTCTCGACGGTGGGATGGTGCGCCACAGCCTGTTGCTAGGTACGCGCAACCAAATGAATACGGCTTTTGTAGCAACCAAAGAGCATCTGCTGGCAACTTTTGACGCGGCACGTCCCCACATTATCGATCCCGATACGCTGGAACTCCTCGAACCGATCGGGGCGGCTAGCAACTGGCAAGGATTGGCACCCAAACAACCCGCGTGGCTGACTCAGGTGTTTCAGCCCTATTCCAATCCCGCCCATCCCGTCTGCGACCATTTACAGGCCGATGCGGGTGGTGGAGAATTTATCACGGCCAATTATTCCGCTGGATTGAGCCTGCTCAGTGCGATCGATCGGTTCCGTCGCTGGCTCAAAGATAAACTCGGTCGCGATGGGATTATTCTCAAAGATCCTTGGGGCGCATTTACCAGCCTAGTTAGATATCGCTTCGATGGTCAAACCTTTGAGAAGTGGCGGTTGGTGCTACCCGATGGCCAACCCGTGATTATCCAGCAAGCCATTCACCAGATGGCCTTGACTGAAGACTATATCATCGTCGGCGATATCGCCTTTAAGATCGAACTATCGCAAATTTTCGCGCCATATCTATTCGGTAGAATTCGGAAATTCTCCGTCCAAATCGGCTACTGGTTATCGCTGGTATTTCTGCAATTGGTGCAGCCAATTCCCTATGCCAACTTATATCTAGTCAAACGATCGGATCTGGATTTACCCATCCCGCCTGGTGAAATTCCCACCTTGACCGCGATTAAAATCGTCCTGCCGCGCGAAGTTTCCCACTTTGTCGCCGATTACCGCAATCCCAACGGTCAAATTACCCTCATGTCTGCCCACAATGGCGGCTGGGATGTGACGGAATGGATTGGCGAATACGATGAATCCCTCAATCCCGACTGCGAAGAGACATCGATGATGACCAAAGGAATTGAAGCGGTCGCGGGTGTCAATAAAAAGTTGCCAAAAGTGCCGCCCACAAAATGCCTGCGGCGAGAGTTTCGCGGTTTTCAACCATCGCCAGTCGATCTCAATAGCGTCGCGCGCTACACGATTGATGGTAATACTGGTGCGGTTGTCACAGCCAATTTCTTCAGCGATATCGGCGACAATCCTAGCAAATGCAATACCTGGTCGGTATCGGTCAATACCCACCGCAATCTCAACCGCGATAGCCGCATCCCAGAAACCAGCGAGAAAATTACTAGCTTGTATTGGATGGGTTGGGGCTTTACTTGGGAGACGATTCCCAAACGGATTTATCGAGCTTATCGAGATCGCGACAACCGCGTGATTCCCGTTGAAGGTTTGCCCCAGTCAGACATGCCAGTTACCCTACTGCGACTGGATACCGAGCAAATGGCAATTGCCGATAGTTTTGAATTTCCGATCGGTTATGTCGCTCGCAGTCCCCAATTTATCCCCAGCAGTGAGCCGTGTCCCGCCGGAAAAGATCCGGCGACTCACGGTTATATTGTCTGTGTCATTATGACCGATGCCGAGCCAGACAATCCCCAGACGCTGGCACAAGATGAAATCTGGGTCTTCCATGCCGACGACTTCAAAGGCAAGCCAATTTACCGCCTGAGCCATCCCGATATCAATTTAGGGCTAACAATCCACTCGACCTGGATTCCGACGATCGAATTTGGTAAATATTCACAAATCGAACGCGAAGCCATGCGCGAAGCCACACTCGATCGCGATTACAATCCCGTCGTCCAAGCCAAAATCTTTCCCCACACCAAAACCCTGTTTAAAGAAGTCGTCTATCCGCACTACATCAATCAAACTAGCGAAGCCGAATTACTCGACCTCTGGGAAGATCGATCTGCCGATCGTCGATATTGACATATGAAAAACTACAGAAGGGGGCGGGGAGCGATGCGCACTCATCTGGTTTACAGACGGGTTAGCGATCGAGACAGCGGGGATCGCGCCAGCCTGTTGTCAGATGAACTTCTTCAGAGCTGTTCATCTGCACAGATCTTTGGTAAAGTATCCTTAGTTAAGATCGCGATTTGAAGATCGATCGGCAATAGAAATATTAAAGATTTAAATATAGGAGGAATTTCTAATGGCACTCGTCCCATTGCGGCTTTTGCTGGATCACGCGGCTGAAAATAGCTACTGTATCCCTGCATACAACGTCAACAACATGGAGCAGATCCAAGCAATCATGCAGGCTGCTCAAGAAACCGATAGCCCAGTGATCTTACAAGCATCTCGCGGCGCGAGAAACTATGCTGGTGAAGCATTCCTGCGTCACCTCGTCCTAGCAGCAGTGGAAACATATCCCAATATTCCCATTGCGATGCACCAAGATCATGGTAACAGTGCCGCAACTTGCTACTCAGCAATGAAACAGGGCTTTACCAGCGTCATGATGGATGGTTCATTAGAAGCTGATGCCAAAACTCCTGCTAGCTTTGAATACAACGTTGATATTACCCGCAAAGTCGTCGAAGTCGCTCACGCGATCGGCGTCAGCGTCGAAGGCGAACTCGGTTGTTTGGGTTCGCTCGAAACTGGCATGGGCGAAGCTGAAGACGGACACGGTTTTGAAGGTGCTTTGTCTCACGACCAACTCCTCACCGATCCTGATGAAGCAGTACAATTTGTGGAAGCTACTGGTGTAGATGCACTAGCAGTCGCGATCGGAACCAGTCACGGTGCTTACAAATTTACTCGCAAACCTACTGGTGAAATCCTCGCCATCAGCCGGATTGAAGAAATTCACAACCGTCTCCCCAACACTCACTTAGTCATGCACGGTTCGTCTTCAGTACCCGAAGATTTACTCGCGCTGATCAACAAGTACGGTGGTAAAATCCCCGAAACTTATGGTGTACCTTTAGAAGAAATTCAAAAAGGCATCAAATGCGGCGTTCGGAAAGTCAACATCGACACCGACAACCGTCTCGCCATCACCGCAGCAGTCCGCGAAGCTCTCTTCAGCAAGCCTGA
>NZ_JANPGM010000747.1:0-4828 GCF_031423935.1 Chamaesiphon sp. VAR_69_metabat_338 | reverse complement strand
GGGTAGGGGATAGGGAGTAGGGGGTAGAGAGCCAACTAACTAAGTTGGAACGGTGTTCCACTCCAAAACTATCCCCTAAAACCAAAGACCAAATACCTAAAACCTATCCTCTATCCCCTGCCCCCTATCCCCTCATTTACTCATCCCCCGCCATCGCCGATCGACCTTGCTTGCCGAGCCGGACGATGAGAAAGTAGCCTAAGCAGAGAGCGTAAATAACTAAACCCACGACGCCGAGAAAGCCGAGAAATTCTGGTTTGGAATTGGCGTGAAAAAATTGGTAGTACAGCCAGGAAGGTTGGAACCAAGCTTGACAGGAATCGGCTTTAGCATTGCCAAAGGCACAGGAGATAAACGGCACGATCGCGATCGCACTCAGAGTTGAATACAGAGTCACCGCCCACCGCCAAGCCAAGAAACCTAGCTTGAGAGGTCTGTCGGGTAAATCGCCAATTTCCTCGTTGAGATCCGCCCAAAACCACAGCGACAGCGGAATCAAAATTTGGGCGACCAAGGATGCCACAAAGGTAATCGGTAGGGCGGCGATCCCCAGGTAGACGGTAATGGCCAGTAAACTCGCGACCCGCCAATAAATAATTAATAGGGTCTGGAGTACTGCCGTTTTTTGTGCGAATGCCCACACCAGAAGAATCAGGGGAATTAACACTGTAAAGATGACCGCTAAGCGAAAATCCATCCAGATTAACGGTTCAAACCATAATTGAGATCGATCGGGCATTATTATAAATCTAAAAATAGGTAGTTTGCGCGTAAGAATGGGGTGTTTGCGATCGACCCCAGCCTACAAATTTTCTTTCACAATCTTGACATATAATCTGTCGGTTCGTGTGTTTGGGGGTAAGAGCGGGGGGCGGGGAGTAAGAGGGTAAGGGGTAGGGGGTAGAAGGCGACTTTAAGGCGACGCTTGGGAGATATAGCAGTTGCCAAGCTTGTTAGGACACATCCCCGACTTCTCGAAGAAGCGGCTCGCGTAACTCCTAACGGAGAGGCTACGCCAACGTCGGGTTTCCCGACGGTTTAGCGGCGCATCGAACGGGAGGTTCCCTCCCGTTTGTGTGCGACAAGACAGCGACCCAAATCACGCGGAGGTTCCCGACCCATGGCTTTGGGTCAAGACAGCGAGACAAGACAGTCGGGGATGTAGCAGTAATGGTCGAATTGTCCTAATAGCTTTAGCGTCTGTTATACAAGTTTAGGAATGACGATCGGTGGTTAATACTGGCCGCTTTGGATCTCGCGATTTGCCGATGCCCTTGCCGCGTTGGAAAAGATCGTGGAGCAGCACGTAAAAGCACGGGATGATAAATAGTGTCAGCAGGGTAGCGAGGGTCAAACCGGAAAAGACGACAATCCCTAATGGCTGTAAAAATTCCGATCCTTCGCCGATTCCCAATGCGAGGGGGAATAGTCCCAAGACAGTAGTCACTGTGGTCATCAGGATCGGGCGCAGCCGTTGGGGTGCGGCTTGAAGAATGGCACTCGGTCGAGTCTCCAGGGGAGAGGCTTCGCCAACGAGTCCTTCTGCCTCGCGAATCTGGTTGGCGGTTTCGACCATGATGATGGCATTGTTGACGACGATTCCGACCAATAGCACCGCACCGACGACAACGGTAATTCCGATCGCGGTTTGAGTGATGTACAACCCGAACAGACCGCCGACTAGTGCCAGCGGTACGGTCAAAATAATTACTAGCGGATCGACGATCGAGTTGTATTGCACGGCCATCACTACGAAGACTAGAAAGGCGGCTAACCCGCCCAGGGAGACTAGGGCACCCTGGAGTTCTTGATTGGTGCGACCGGCATAGCTGGGGAGTAAGGTCACGCCGTCGGGTAAATCGAGAGTAGAGACGATCTGCTGAACTTCGGCGAGCGCAGCACCCAAGCTCGCGCCCTTGTTGAGGTTCCCCGCGATGATAAAGACGGGGCGTTGGTTGATGCGTTGAATTTCACCTGGTGCCTGTCCCTCGGAGATCGTCGCCACATCGCTGAGGCGCACCAGAGAATTATTGTTTACAAACAGGGGAATTTGCGCGAGTTGGGAAGGCTGCTTGAGCAGGGATTGGTTTAATTGCACCCGCACATCCACCAGTCGCTCGTTCCGTTGTAACTGGGTGGGCACAGCACCTTCGATCGCGGTTTGAATGGTGGTACCGATCGCTTGCGTCGTCAGACCCAGGGCACTAGCCCGCTCCCAATTGGGGCGAATTTGGACTTCAGGCTGGCGATCGTCGGCATCGGGACGGAAAGCGGATAATGTGACTCGATCGTCGAGTGCGGCCAATACTTGCCGCCCCGCTTGCGTCAGGACTTCGGCATTTTGCCCCTGCAAAACGACGTCTACTTCTGCGCCCCGTACGGGTGAATTATTTAAAATTAAGCCCCGTACGGAACCGGCGGACACCCGCACCCGAATGCCCGCTAAGTTGAGCCGATTCAGTTCGCGGGTGGTGCGATCGGTAAATTCCTGCACGTCGCTACCTGGTTTGAGCGTGACGCTCCCAGAACTGCGGGACGGGTTGGACGATACCGTGTTGCCAAATAGCGAGCCGCCAGCAGTCGTGAAGACGTATTGAGTTTCTGGCTGTTTGAGGAGCACGTTATCGACTGCGGCCATCACCTGCCGATTGGTAGCCAGAGAGGTACCAGGCGGAAATTGAACGTTAACGTTGGCTTGTCCGGTACTGATGCGCGGCAGGATTTCTTGGGGAATTTGTCCGGCCATCAGGACGCCGCTCCCGCCCAGCAAGATGAAGGCGACGATAACCACCATCGCCGGACGGCGGATGACTTTAGCCAGGATATTGCCATACGATCGCGTGCCACCTTCGAGCCGATGGTTGAATGCTCGTAAGATCCACAGCCGATTGAGGCCGCTGGTGCGCTCGATCGAGAATAGTCGCGCCGATAACATCGGGACGACCGTCAGCGCGACAACCAGCGAAGCGGTGACTGCAAAGCAAATCGTCAGAATCAGCTCGTTAAATAGTAAGGAAATAAAGCCACCGACGAGGACAAATGGCAAGACTGAGACTAAGTTAGCAGCCGTCGAAGCGACGAGGGAGGATTCTACTTCCTGACTACTGTCTTCGACAGCCGCGATCGCCGCTTGGGCATAATCGCTGTTGGTAGTCCCATTGTTTTGACGATCGAGTTTGAGGGTTTCGATCCGTTTGCTGACATTTTCGAGAATCACCACTGAAGTATCGATCGCTTGCCCGACGCTAATTGCCAATCCGCCCAAACTAAAAATATTCAGCGAGAAGCCACACAACTTCATCACGATCGCGGCAGCTAACGTACACAGCGGAATCGTCAGGGCAATGATAAATGTCTGCCGCAGGGAGCCTAAGAAGATAAACACCGAAATTGCCGCCAGCAGCGCACCAGATAGGCCAGAGGTAATCACATCTGCCAGGGAGTTACGGATAAATACCGATTCGTCTAATGTCGGCGTAATGACCATGTCGGCGGGAATTACTCCCGATTTGCGCAACTGGTCGATCCGCGTTTTGACGGCATCGACGACCGAGACAGTGTTCGCATCGGGCTGTTTCTGGACGCTGATTTTGACGGCTTTTTGGCGGTTGAGATTGACTAGTACCCGCTCTTCTTCAGTGCCATCGGTAACGGTGGCAAAATCGCGCAGATAGACTTGTTGTGTCGGGGTAGTTTGGGTAGTTGTCGTTGCGATCGTGGCATTAGGTTGCGGCGCGGTATTGGCGATCGCTTGTCCGCCAGCGGCGAAGGCGAGATCCCGAATCTCACTGGCATTCTGAAAGCGACCTACAGCGCGAGTTAGCGGTTCGGATCGATCGCCGCGAATGCGACCGCCAGAGACATCTTGATTGCGTTGGGTGAGTTGGTCGAGGACTGTGGGCAGACTAATCCCCAAGGATTGGAGGCGGTTGAGATCGATATCGACGCGGACTTCTTCTTGGACGCCACCGGAGACATCGGCAGAAGCCACGCCATCGACGATACTTAGTTCGCGGGAGAGTTCTTCGTCAGCAAAGATTCGCAAGTCTACATCCCGCAGCGAAGGGGCAGTTAGAGCTAGTTCGTAGACGGGGAGCTGAGAGGGATCGATTTTGAATAGACGCGGTTCCTCGATCGATTCGGGTAACTGGTTGCGGTTGCGGTTGAAGGCGGCGGTAGTGTCGTTGAGGGCTTGGTCGATGTTGCTGCCAGGATTGAAGTAGAGATCGAGGTTGACTTGACCTTCGCGGGTTTGGGAGTAGATTTGGACGACGCCATCGGTGGTGGCGAGGGCTTCTTCCAGCGGGCGGGTGATTTCGTCGATCGCGACTTCGGGCGAGATGCCTGGAGCTTGGAGGCGGACGCCGATCCGAGGATAGGTAATCGAGGGGAGGAGATCGACGGGGAGTTGGGTGATGAAAAAGACCCCGACGATGATGACCGTCAGAGTCAGCATCAGGGTGCCGATATACTGGCGGATCGAGAGGGTGCTGAGGCTGAAGCTGGATGGGGGGGTTTGCACGAGGGAGCGGGGGGCGGGGAGGACTGGGCTTTAGCTGGGGGAGAGGATACTGGTGCGCACTGGTTCGCCGTCTTTGAGGGGTTTGCTGGCGCGGGCGACGAAGCGTTCGCCGGGATTGAGTCCGGCGAGAATCTGGACTTGACCGTCGATTTGTTGGCCGAGGGTGACGGTGCGAGCGGTAACTGTTGACTGTTCGCCTTGGCGGGTGACGACAAATAATTTGCCTTGGGTGCGACGTGCTGGCTGTGTGGGGGTAGATTGGTTGGAATTGGAGTTGGGTGTCGATCGATTAGGACGTTCTTCTTG
>NZ_JANPGM010000746.1:0-2706 GCF_031423935.1 Chamaesiphon sp. VAR_69_metabat_338 | reverse complement strand
GCCGCTCCAAGATGGCATCGTTGCAGCGGAAACGGCGATGGGGAATACCGGACGAGTATTAGTTCGCGCTTCGGGTACCGAACCTCTGATTCGGGTGATGGTAGAAGCTGAAACGATGGAGGCAACTAAAAAATGGACTGAATATTTAGTCGCGATCGTCGAAGAACACTTCTAGAGCCATTTCTTTGGTAGGGGCAATTCATGAATTGCCCCTACCAAAGAACTAGACTTCGTTTCTAGATCTAAATCCCCCAAACCCCCTTAAAAAGGGGGCTAAGATCTGGTCAAAGTCCCCCTTTTTAAGGGGGATTTAGGGGGATTTTTAGGGTTTTCGCTTCTCACCAGAGATGTGTATACACGGTAGCCTTCACAAGGGGGGAACCATGTGGACACAGTAAGCGGTCTTGAGTGGGGAGTTGAGAGTTGGGAAAAACTAATTTACAGCGATCGAATCTACAATTTAACGATCGAGTTTTTTATCATTGAGTAAAATTAATTAGCTAAATATCGCTCATCCCAATTACAATATAAAATATAAATTTACCGCTCTCTACTTATAGGTAGATCGGGAAAAACTTTTGCGCACGCTTGTTTTTTGAGTGATTTCCCTGCGATCGATTGTTGTCTAAGAAATGAGCGGAATAGCTCACAATCGCTGGCCGAACGAACAACGTCAGTACAGCATTTGAGACGATCGTTAGGGCAAATCTCGTTGTCGATAAATCGGGTCGAGAACCTGACGTCGCGTGACCATTCTGGGGGGTTTATCGCGATCGATTGAGACTGAAATTGCGATCGAGAAATCGATCGGCGATCCTCTAGCCACACTTTTTGTTACATATCGCATTGAAAAAATCCTGTAGACCTGATAGGCTGATGGCGTACGTTCTAGATCGCTAGGATCGGCATCTTCATAGCAACACGTTCTTTTGTTGTCCTAAAAATGACTCTCTCCACCTTCACACTGCTGATTGTTGAAGATTTGCCCACCAATCGAGAGCTATATCGACATTGTTTGCTCACAGATCCAGACTGTGATTATCAGGTGTTGGAAGCAGAATCGGTTGCAGCGGGGCTGGAGTTTTGTCGGACGCGATCGATCGATGCAATTTTGCTCGATTATGCACTCCCCGATGGGGATGGGTTAGAGTTCTTGGCGGCATTAGCCATTCAAGCCGATCGCCATCGGCCATCGGTGGTGATGATGACGGGGCACGGTAACGAAAGCATCGCCGTCCGCGCGATGAAGCTCGGTGCTCAAGATTATTTAGCCAAGCACAATTTTACCCCAGAGCTATTGCGATCGACGATGCGCAGCGCGATCGAAAATACTCGCTTGCGGCTGCAATTACAACAGCGCGAAGAGCGGTTTCGGGCATCTGTCGAAACTATGCTCGACTGCTTTGGGATCTATTCCGCCATCCGCGATCGATCGGGTCAGATTATCGACTTCCGATTTGATTATCTCAATGCCGCTGCCTTAACAAGCAATCACATGACCTCAGTCGATTTGGATCGGGGACTGTGTGAGGTGTTTCCGTCGATTCGGCAGACAGAATTATTTGCTGAGTACTGCCAGGTAGTAGAGACTGGCAAGCCACTGGTCAAAGAAGATTTAACTTACTCAGATGTGTTTGGGGGGCAAAGACTAACGAGAGCTTACAATATCCAGATCGGCAAACTAGATGATGGATTTGTGGCATCCTGGCAAGATATCACAGCTCAAAAACAAGTCGCTTTGGCACGGATCGATGCCGAACGAGAACGCGATCGCTTTTTCAATTTGTCGATCGATATGCTCGCCACCAGCAATTTTGATGGCTACTTCACTCGGCTCAATCCAGCTTGGGAGAAAACTTTGGGCATTAGTACGGCAGACTTAATGGCTCGACCATATCTCGACTTCGTTCATCCAGCAGATCGAGCTGTAACACTAGCCGCTGCCCAAGATCTAATCGCAGGTGAGGTGACAGTTAGTTTTGAGAATCGCTATCGCTGTCAAGATGGCTCGTATCGTTGGCTATTGTGGAGTGCGATGCCATATCTGGAGCAGAAATTAGTCTATGCGATCGCTCATGATATCACCGATCGCAAACAAGCCGAAATTGCGATCGAAAGTCGCAATCAAGAGCTAGATAGCTTTGTGCATATCGTCTCCCACGATCTTAAAGCCCCCCTACGGGCAATTGCCAATCTCTCCCAATGGATTGAAGAAGATTTTCAAGGCGCAATCTCAGCCCATAGCCAGGAGCAAATGACCCTATTGCGCCGTCGGGTACATGGTATGGAAGCGAAGATCGATGGACTGCTCGACTATGCCCGCATCGGTAAAACAGATGCCGAGATCGAGCTAGTCGCTACCGCCGAACTCGTGGCTGAGGTCGTGGAGACGATCGCGCCTGCGCCCACATTTAGGATTTCGATCGCACCGGATCTACCGATTCTGTCTGCCAATCGCTTGCTATTGTCACAAGTATTTGCCAATACGATCGGCAATGCGATCGAGCATCACGATCGGGTTGATGGTTCAATTGCCATCTCCTGCCGAGTCCATGTCGATTTTCATGAATTTGCGATCGCCGATGATGGCGTCGGGATCGCCCCCGAACACCACGAGCGGATCTTTGGGATGTTCCATGCAGTCAATCCCCAAAATCGATCGGACAGTACCGGCATCGGCCTCGCGATCGTCAAAAAGATCGTCGA
>NZ_JANPGM010000745.1:0-1533 GCF_031423935.1 Chamaesiphon sp. VAR_69_metabat_338 | reverse complement strand
CCGATGTCGAACTCCCGATCTTGTGGATTCTCACCCCCACATTAGCCGCACCAACATTGACGGGTTTTGGTGCTATAAATGAATTAGGTTGGGAAAATGGAGTGTACTTGTTGCCACCATTGCAGAAGACGGGGATTATCGTCATTCACCAGTTACCGGCGATTCCCGATACTTTATGGTTTCGGTTATTGGGCAAAGGCAAAGTCCAACAACAGGCGATCTCCGAAGTAGCAGCATTACCTGTCGATAGCCCATATCGGACAGATGCTCTCAAGCTGTTTGGCAACCTCAGAATCATTTTAGAAGCCCAACAAAGTCGCAAAATAGAAGACCAGGAGTTGATTATGCAATTATCACCTTTATATCTAGCTGAGATCCAAGCAGCCGAAGAACGCGGAGAGAAATCTATTGTGCTGCGCTTATTAAAGCGTCGGGTAGGCGATCTATCAGTTCAAGTTCAGGATAGAATCAAATCTCTACCTGTGGAAAAGCTGGAGAATTTAGGAGACGCTCTTTTAGATTTTGTTGGAATGGAAGACTTAACTGCTTGGTTAGATACAAATGGTTAACTAATCTAGAATTTTCTGACTTGCACTATCTTTAATTAGATTGAGATTGTCTTCACTTAATATTTGTATATACTCGATTGATGTTAATGGATTACATGCGATCTCCAATCGTTGGCGTAGCCTCTCCTGCGAAGAATCGAGTCAGTTATCCACATGAAATGATTTACATTACTGAATTCAGGTACGATTTTAGCTCCAAAGCTGTCTAAAATTGCTGCTAGCAGGAAATAAATTACGTGCCTAACGTTTGAGTTTCTTTTGAATACTCTTGAGAGTTTTAGCTAGTCTCAACTGCAAAATTCGTCGATCGCTAAAATCTAACGTATCTGAACCATTCAGATCTACTCGATCGAAGAACCGATCGATCTCTCTCAAAATCACCTGTAGGCGCGAGAGAATATTCTCAGTTCGATATTCAGCAAGTAAGGATTCTCGATCGATAACTAACGTATCAGATTTAATTGTGGCTAAAATGCGCTCGACATCGTAGGCGGTACTAAAACCGGCAATTTTGTGGCAATTAAATCCCGGATCTAAATAATCTGATAAACCATGATTGATGCTCGAAAACACCTGACAACCACAGGCGATCGCTTCCAATGGTTGCAATCCAAATCCTTCTGTGACACCTTGAGTTGCCCAGTACTCGGCGGAATCATATAAATAAACCCGCGATCGATTGAATAAATCCGCCAAACTATCGACAAACCCCTCGATAATTTCGACTTTACAATCGCGTTGCAGTGCCGGAACTAATTGTTTTAAGAGATAGTCCGAAGACTTGCGCGAGTGAACCAAAACATCGATATTTCTTTCTATTTGCCGATCGACAAATTCGTCAGAAATCTGATTGGGTAAGTAATATAACAGTGCGTGGGGTGACTTCTGTCCCCAGTAACCTAGTGTATTGCGGCTGACAGTGATAATTGGAATCTGGGGTGGGAGCCGAAAACCATACTCGGCA
>NZ_JANPGM010000744.1:0-5727 GCF_031423935.1 Chamaesiphon sp. VAR_69_metabat_338 | reverse complement strand
CGACAGCACTTTTTCACTAATGACATAAATACTTTCTAGCAACTCGATAAATGGCTGGGCTTGAGCCTTTGCCATTTGAATTCCCGTGCCAAATAACGCCGCCGAAATAATAATTTGCAACAGATTGCCACTACTGAGCGCGCCCAAAGGATTAGTCGGAATTAAACTCACCAACCACTCGATCGCCTCTGGTGCCGCTGTCGTCTCCATCGTGGCTGGTAGCTCGAATCCCGTCACCCCCGCCCCAGGCTGCAAACACACCGCCACTGCCATCCCGATACACAGCGAGATCGCGCTCGTGACCACATAACAAGTCATCAGCTTCAACACGTATCGCCCGACTTGCCCCGTCCCCTGAATCCGATTCACGCCCAGAATCAAAGATGAAAAGATCAACGGCACCACCACAAACTGAATGATCCGCAAAAATCCCGCACCGATGGGGGCGAGCAAATAGCGATCGATTGGGACGATCGCCAGCGGAAATGTGGTATTCAAAACAGTCCCAAACATCATGCCAGCTGCAAGGGCAGTGAGGATTAGTGTAGACAGATTCATAATTTAGGTGTCAGGCTGTAAGCGTTGGGATTGAGGTGGAAAAATGGGGATGAGCGCGATCGCCTGTTGCTGAAGTTGTAACTTTCTCCAAAAAAGCCACCAATCAAAACCTAACATAAAAATTAACACTACCCCCTAGCCCCTAACCCCTCAAGCCTAAAACCTCAAGCCTAAAACCTAAATTCCGACATTCGATCCTTGTATTCCCCCAAATGCTCGTGCTAAAAAGATTGCAGCCATCAAGAGTAACGGGAAAATCGCTGTGTTAGCCAGAATTTGGAGTGCGACAATCATTGGCATCGATGCCGTCAAAGTAGGCGTCGAAGTCGATGTCGCCAATGGCTTGCCAGGGATTACCGTCGTCGGCTTGCCCGATGTCGCCGTCCAAGAAAGCAAAGAGCGCGTCAAAACAGCAATTAAAAATGCGGGGTTTGCTTATCCCATCCGCCGAATTACGATCAATTTAACACCAGCCGACCTGCGCAAAGAAGGCCCCAGTTTCGATCTGCCAATCTGTGTGGGCATTCTCGCCGCCTCAGACCAGGTAAGCGGCGAGTTATTGGGAGATTATCTATTTTTAGGCGAACTGTCCTTAGACGGGCAGCTACGTGCCGTTACGGGAGTACTATCGATCGCCGCTGCCGCACAAAAAATGGGGATTAGCGGATTGGTTGTCCCCGCTGCTAATGCCAATGAAGCGGCGGTCGTGTCTGGTTTGCAGGTCTATGGATTACAGGATTTAGCCGAAGTCGTCACCTTTCTCAATCGTCCCGAAACCTTCGAGCCAGTTAAGGTTGATGTGATGAGTCAACTCGCCCAACCCCAGCTAGATTGTGCCGATCTCCACGATGTCAAAGGCCAAGCTCACGCGCTCCGCGCCCTCGAAATCGCTGCGGCTGGCGGCCACAATCTCGTCTTCGTGGGGCCGCCAGGAAGTGGTAAAACCATGCTGGCACGACGGTTGCCGGGGATCTTGCCGCCACTGAGTTTCGACGAAGCGATCGAAGTTACGCAAATCCACTCTGTCGCTGGCTTACTTAAAGAACGCGGCGCGCTAGTCTGTAACCGTCCTTATCGCAGTCCCCACCACTCTGCATCCGGGCCTTCGTTAGTCGGCGGAGGCTCTTATCCACGTCCGGGTGAAATTTCCCTCGCCCATCGCGGCGTCTTATTTCTCGACGAACTGACGGAATTCAAACGCGATGTCCTGGAATTCCTCCGCCAACCGCTCGAAGATGGCTATGTCACTATCTCCCGCACGCGCCAATCTGTCTCCTTCCCCGCCCAATTTACCCTCGTTGCCAGCACGAATCCTTGTCCCTGCGGCTATTATGGAGATACGATCCAGGCTTGTACCTGCAATCCCCGTCAGCGCGAGAATTACTGGGCAAAGCTGTCTGGCCCCTTAATGGATCGGATCGACCTCCAGGTGGCCGTAAATCGGCTCAAACCAGAGGAAATTACCGATCGACCGACGGGAGAAAATTCAGCCACCGTCCGCCCCCGCGTTCAGGCGGCGCGAGATCGAGCCACCCGCCGATTTGAGTCGGTAAAAGGCATCCTCTGTAACGCTCAAATGCAGAGCCGAGAACTGCGCACCTGGTGTCCCCTCGACGACAACAGCCGCCAATTACTCGAAACCGCCATTCGCAAGTTAGGATTATCAGCTAGAGCTAGCGATCGGATTATCAAAGTCGCTCGCACCATTGCCGACCTCGCCGCTGCCGACCAAATCGCCCCCGCTCATATCGCCGAAGCGATTCAATATCGGACGATCGATCGAATGCAGTAATTTCATCCCATCGAGAACAAATAGATTGAGGTAAACTAATCCCTAACCCCTAAATCCAAGCAGTTCATGACCAATTCCAACCCTGCTATGTCCTCCCCATCGCCGCAAGATCGCCGCCGTCAACGGGATATCCTCGCCAAAGTCAACGCTCACGCAGATCGATCGATGGATCGCGTATTTGCTGATATCGAAGAACTCCTCGGCGACGATCTCGGCTCATCAGAGCGTACCGCCCAACGCCCGCCCACCACCGAAGACTATTCCCAACAGTCCCCAGCTTCCGTATATCCGCCCCAGTCTAGCTTCTCAGGACAACGCGCACTTGCGCCCGACAGTAGCTACACCGAAGCCCCCGCCGAAAATCCCGCAGCCAAACCCAGCAAGCGGATCCCTTTCTGGCTCAAAGCAATACTAGGAGTCGGGATTACCTCGATCGCGGCTGGTAGTTTGGGGTTCTGGTTGGTCAAGGAGCAGAAAGTTACCATCCCGCAAATCGATACCACTTGGCTCCCCTTCCAATCTCGCGTATCCCCAGCCGACGCTAAATTTGCCGATTACATGCGCAAGTCCCTAGCCAAAATTGACGCCGCGCCAGCCGCTACAACTACGCCAGCCGCTACAACAACTCCTGCCGCCACTCTCTTCACTCCCAATACTAGTATCGTTACCCCCACCATTAATCCAGCCGCTAATACTAAAACGATCGTCACAGGCACCGCTACTCCAATCGCTACTCCCGTCACCAACAAGATTGCCCTCGTCAAAACAGTTCAAACTGGTGCGCGCCCAGAAGCCATTTTCCAGATCGACGGTCGCACTCAATCAGTCCGAGTCGGTCAAAAAATCGGCACCAGCAACTGGTCATTATTGACTGTCGCCAAAGGTGAAGTCATCCTCAAACGCAAAGGCGGCGAAATTCGATCGGTCTATGTCGGTCAGAAATTTTAGAATGAGGGGATAGGGGATAGTGTTTCGGATTGAAACGATCTCGAATCCCCAGCCAACCTTTTGTTGAAAAAATCCAACTGGCAGAAACATCCAGGCTGCAAGCCGCTCCAAGTCCTCCTGTTAGCATCCCTATTCCCTATTCCCTATTCCCTATCCCCTCCTACCCCTACCCCCTAACTCATGGGTTTAATCGAAGACATGAAACGGTTTTTGGAAAGTCAGATCGATGACTTTCTGGCCAAAAACCCCCACTTAGAACTACAGGTGATCGGCGAACAATTAGCCCAACAGGAAACCGACACCAGCCAATTGATCGTAGACTTGCAAGCCCAAGAAAAACAAACCGAGCAAGAAATCCTCCGCACCGCCCAAGAGATCAAAAGCTGGTACGATCGCGTCCAGAAGGCTACCACCGCCGGACGTGCCGATCTCGCTACTGCGGCTCAAGATCGCGTCAACTCCCTCCTCCCCCAAGGCAACCAGCTCTGGGGCAAAATGCAAGGCTTAAAAGAGCGCACGACCCAGGCGCAAGCACTATTGCAAACCATCAAAACGCGGCGGACTGAAGTAAAAACTAGAGCTGCGCAAGCAGCGCGAGAGCGGACTGCCACCAATACCAGTAGTAGCTGGGGTTCGGTAAACAATTATACTAGTAGCAGCAATTTTGCCGATCCCTTGGAAGCGCAATTTCTGCGGTGGGAGGCTGATGAAGAACTAGAGCAACTCAAACGCAATTTAGGCAAATAGGCCGATCTTTAATAAATCTTTAAATCTGGGGAATACGGTCTGATAACATGATTAGCGATAACCTTGCTACATCAGGCTCTTATGAAGTGCTGTAACTAGCCGAGGTCGGTAGCACTGGGTCAGTTATGAAATTGACAGTACCGTGCCGACATCGATAGATACTATCTAAAAATATAGCTATGCTAAAAACCCCAATTCTCAAAAAATCTCACATTGGCGATGCGATCGCTGGTATCGTCACCGTGTTTGGGATCGATATTCTGATTATTTTTATCTCCCTGTTATTAAATACTGTCTCACCGATGTTCATGTCGGTAGTATTTGGAATCGGTCTGATTCAATTAATCTACATCTTGCCATTATTACGCTGGTCGATTAAACGCCGAGTGAAGGGCTTCAGTAAAGGTCTGCTGATGGGTGCCCTCGCGATCGCGACCATCAATTTGGCCTGCTTCCTGGTTACTTTTAAGTTTTTTAGTACTGGCGCGAGATAGAAATTTAGCTAAAAGTTAGAAGTTGAAAATTGGTTAATTAAAGGCGATTTTCATGTATTCGGCTTCGCTAATCAAATCTGCCTTTGTGGTAACTCGATCGGGAAATAAAATCCCATCTAAATGATCGAGTTCGTGCTGAAAAATGCGCGCTACAAAATCAGTTAACTCTTGCTGGACGAGTTCCCCCTGTGGGGTAAAGTATTTAACCTCGATCGCGCGATCGCGCAGCACCATACCACGTCGATCTGGTACGCTCAAACAACCTTCCCAACCTGCGACCAGCTCGCCCGATCGAGCGATAATCTCGGGATTAATCATCGCTGTCGGTAACATTGTCGGGGCGTGCGGATAGCGCGGACTCGGACGCGATGCGACGATAAATAAGCGCAGCGATGATGCCACCTGCGGAGCCGCAATCCCTACGCCATTTGCCGCATCCGCAGTCGCAATTAGATCGACAATCAGCTCGTCAAGTCGGGCATCGGGAAGCTGCGGAATCGCCATCGCTCTTTGACGCAAAATCGGGCTACCAATTGCTGATATTTGCAGAATTTTACTCATAAATGATTAGCGTGTCTTGTTCGGCGTCGAGTATTGTTTCGGGGCACGAGCATTTTAATTTGTGCCTAATTATCATGATAATGTAGACGACCGATCGATAAAATCCCAAATCTATCCGTACGATCGCGGCGTGTACACCAAATTACTGCCATCCGCGCGGGGAATTAGTTTCGTTTGACTCGAACCGATTAAAATTACCGTCCGCATATCTGCCGACTCCGGTACTAATTCGCCTAAAGTAACGACCCGCACATCCTGTCCAGATCTGCCCAGATTGCGGGCGAGAATGACTGGGGTGGTCGCCGGTCGAAACTTGAGGAGGATTTCCTTGGCGGCGGCTAATTGCCAGCTCCGTTGGCTGGAAATCGGGTTGTAGAAAGCGATCGCCAAATCTGCTGCCGCGACAGCCGCGATCCGGTCGGCGACTACTGACCACGGTTTGAGGATATCTGAGAGCGAAATCGCACAGAAATCATGTCCCAGCGGGGCACCTACACTCGCAGCGGCGGCTTGCATGGCCGAGATGCCTGGAGCGATCTGAAGATCGATCGTCTGCCATTCTGGTTTGGCTTCTTTATCCAAAACTTCTAGAACGGCAGATGCCATCGCAAAGATCCCTGGATCGCC
>NZ_JANPGM010000743.1:0-5171 GCF_031423935.1 Chamaesiphon sp. VAR_69_metabat_338 | reverse complement strand
ATCTAAATTCGCCATTCAACAGGCGATCGAGTCGGTCTTCGCCGCGTCCGATCTCGATCTTGCCACAATTGCGGGACTGGCAACACTCGATCGCAAGGCAAATGAGGTGGGATTGGTGGCATATTGCCAGGAATCTGGTTTATTTTTAAAAACTTATCCGCCAGAACGGCTGAATTCCGTTACTATGGCACACTCGTCTCAATTAGTTGCGGCACTAGTCGGGACGGCTAGTGTCGCCGAAGCAGCAGCTTTATGTGCAGCTCAGACCGATATCTTGTTAGTACCCAAGCAAAAATTTCGACTCGATGCTGAATCAAAAGCAGTCACAGTCGCGATCGCCAGACAAGCTCGATAATCGATTTACACTTAGTTTTTCATGCTCGAATGTATTTCTGGGTTGCCTATATTTTTAAAGACATATAAACAATTAAAAACTAGAAATTAGAAACCCGACTTCTTAAAGAAGTCGGGTTTCTGCTAGCGATCGATTATCAACGATCGATTATCAACTAACTTTCTATCCTTCTTTCTCAGCCAGACTCAGACCAGCAGCAAACTCTTCACCGTAACCTTCTTCACCATGCTCGTTGATATCCAAGCCTTGGTATTCGGCTTCGGGTTTGACGCGCAGATCCATCACCAAGCTCAAGACTTTGATGATGATAAACGTACCAGCACCAGCGATCGCGTATGTAATGAGGGTTGCCACGATCTGCTTGCCTAATAACGAGGGATCGCCAGAGACGATCAAGCCATCCGCACCAGCACCATTGACAGCTTTGGTAGCAAAGATCCCAGTCAGAATCGCACCAACCGTACCACCGACACCGTGAACGGGGAAGGTATCGAGGGAGTCGTCAAATTGTAATTTTGCTCTCAGACTGACAGCAAAGAAGCAACAAGTAGCGGTAATCAAACCGATCAGAATCGCGCTTAATGGAGTCACGAAACCAGCCGCAGGAGTAATTCCAACTAAACCAGCCAAGAAACCACTGGCAATCCCTACCGCAGTAGGTTTAGTCCGCAGCACCCACTCCAAGATCATCCACATTAAGCCACCAGCACAGCTAGCAACCGCAGTAGAGACAAATGCAACTACTGCTAAACCATTGGCACCGAGCGCACTACCGGCATTAAATCCGAACCAACCAAAGAACAGTAATCCGATCCCCAGCAGCACATACGGCACATTGTGCGGTGCTGCTGGTTGGTTGGGGTAGGTTCTACGGGAGCCGATCATCCAGGCTGCCACAACAGCAGAAACACCAGAACTGATGTGTACGACCGTACCGCCTGCAAAGTCGAGCGCGCCGAGGGAACCCAGATAACCTTTACCCCAGACCATGTGAGCCAGAGGGGAGTAAATAATGGTAGACCAAATCAAGATAAACCAGAAGTAAGCTTTGAAGCTCATCCGTTCGACGATCGCCCCAGAAATCAAGGCTGGCGTGATGATGGCAAACATCATCTGGTAAATCATGAACAATTGATGAGGGATTGTCGGAGCATAGCCAACCGGATCGGGTTTGTCAAAGGCAACATTAGTTAGCCCAAACCAATTTAAGTTGCCAAAAAATTGATTGGTAATCACTTCTTTGACGGTACCATCTGCGGCGCGGACGACGGAGTCGGGCGAAAAAGCGATACTATAGCCCCAGAGAATCCAAGTCACACCGACGACGGCCATCAAGACTAGGCTCATCATCATGGTGTTGAGGACGTTCCTAGAACGCACCAAACCACCATAGAAAAACGCCAATCCTGGAGTCATTAGTAGCACCAATGCCGACGAAACTAGCATCCAGGCGGTGTCGCCAGTGTTGATCCCATCGAAATCCATAGCGGGGGTCTTAACTGGATCTGCCAGCGCATTGCCCATGAGGGGGCCGCTGAGCAGCCATGCGGCCATTAAACATACAAGGAGAATTCTTTTGAACACTTGTTCTATCCTTTAGCAGAGTATTTGTAATTAAGAGCTAATTAAATGACTAATTATGTATCGTCGTGGGATAATTCTGTGTTTGAAGATACAAAATTTCTGTATAGCAAGATACATTTATTGAGACTTCAGCATTATCGACGAAGTCCTGTAAAGTGTGTTTTACCGTACTATCAGGTATCAAGATAAGATCGATTGTTAAAATCGGCTCCAGAATAAGATTATTCTTTACGCAGTAATCTTTTAGTAGTTTTTATAACCAACTCGATCGAGTTTGGCTTGTTTTTCCAAAACCATCGCTTCTAAGCTCTGGCGATAGGCTTCGACGCGATCGAGTAATTCTGGCTGATTAGTTGCCAAGATTTGGACGGCGAGTAAGCCCGCATTGGTAGCATTGCCGATCGCCACTGTCGCAACGGGGATACCTGCGGGCATCTGCACGATCGAGTAGAGCGAATCGATCCCTTGCAATGTTTTGGTCTGCACGGGTACGCCAATGACCGGTAACGGCGTCAATGCAGCCACCATTCCTGGCAGATGCGCTGCGCCACCAGCACCGGCAATAATTACCTTCAAGCCGCGCGTGCGAGCCGTTTTGGCATATTCCACCATCCGTTCGGGCGTCCGATGTGCGGAGACGATCGCCACTTCATGGGGAATCTCAAATTGTTCGCAGATGCCGATCGCTGCTTGCATGGTGGGGAGATCGGAGTCGCTACCCATGATGATGCCGATTAATGGAGATGTCATAGATTAGGGGATAGGGAATAGGGGATAGGGAATAGGGATCAGATGTAATTGTCAGAGACTGCTCTGTGTCTCTATTTCCTCTATCATCATAGTTGGCGGTGGGATTGCTTAATCCCTAATCTGTGTCTTGATTCGATAATCCCTATCCCCTATTCCCTGATGAAAGATTGCAAAGTTACGAATGCTCGGATCCCAGGCTATGAGGGATTGCAGGAGATCGCAATTAGAGATCGGCAGATTATGGAGATTGCACCATCGATCGCGATCGATCTGCCGACTGTAGATGTAGCAGGCGATTGGATTTCCTTGGGTGGGGTCGATCTCCAGATCAATGGGGCGTTGGGATTGGCGTTTCCAGATGTCCAGATGACAGATTTCGTTGGCGGAGCCTGTCAGAATGACAATCGATTGCAGCAGATTTGTGATTTTCTGTGGGCGCAAGGTGTGGATGAATTTTTACCAACGATCGTTACGACTTCGATCGAGAATATCCAGCGATCGCTAGCAGTTTTTGCGGCATACATGGCACAGCAGCAGCCCAATACCGCCCAAATAACTGGCATTCATTTGGAAGGGCCATTTCTCAACCCACAAAAGCGGGGCGCACATCCGCAAGCGTACCTACTACCTTTGAAATTAGATTTTGTTACTAAGATACTCAGCAAATATACTGAGATCGTTCGCGTCATTACTCTAGCCCCAGAATTAGACCAGACAGGCACGATTGTTTCCCATCTGACGTCTTTAGGCATCATCGTCAGTTTGGGGCATTCTCAGGCCAATTTTGCCCAGGCTGAGAGTGCATTTACTAGTGGTGCATCAATGGTGACTCATGCGTTTAATGCGATGCCCAGTTTGCACCATCGAGAGCCAGGTTTATTGGGTGCGGCGTTGACTCAGTCTCATGTCAAATGCGGCTTTATTGCTGATGGGCAACACGTTCATCCTGCGATGCTAAAGGTACTAGTAAGGGCGGGTAGGTATAGTGAAGGTTTATTTTTAGTCAGTGACGCGCTCTCGCCATTGGGTTTACCAGATGGTAAGTATCCCTGGGACGAGCGCGAAATTACGGTCATTGATGGTACGGCGAGATTACCAGATGGCACGCTTTCTGGGACGACTCGATCGCTATTAGTTGGCGTCCAAAACCTCGTTCGATGGGGAGTCTGCGATGTAGGTGAGGCGATCGATCTAGCGACAATTGCTCCGCGTCAAGCAATCGGTTTATCAAGCGAGTATATGGGACAAACCGCGAATTTGTTGCAATGGAGTCGCGATATCAATGGCGAATTAAATTGGCAAAGATTATAAAATTTATAGGTATGCCATAATCGATCGACATCATAATCTAGCCAACAGACAAATCCAAGCAAAAAGTAGTATCGACACTAATCTATGATATGCTCGATCGCGATTATTTACGAGGAATGTCTATGTCCAATCGACTAGTTACCGAGCGTACTCAAAAACATTTTGATGCCATCGCCTTAAAACTAGATTGGTGGGCACAACGCAATCGCTATTACTATCGAGATCTCGATCGATTGCACCAGTTTTTGATTCCGGTGGGTAGTAAAGTTTTAGAAATTGGCTGTGGTACCGGCGATTTACTTGCCAAGATCGATCCAGCAATCGGGGTGGGGATTGACTTCTCATCGGTAGTTGTCAATCTCGCCAAAACTAAGCATCCACAATTGAATTTTTATTGTCTCGACGCTGAAGATCTGCAGCTAGAAAGCCGGACTGAGTGTCCGTTACTCGCTACCAAATTCGACTATATTATCCTCTCAGAAGTACTAGGCGACCTGACTAATATTCAACAAGTACTGGCAAATCTCCAGCAGTTTTGTCACCCACACACCAAAATTGCGATCGATTTTCATAACTTCCTCTGGGAGCCAATTTTACATATCGCCGAAAAGGTCGGACAACGCCGTCCGCAACCGCCACAGAGTTGGTTGTCGATGAATGATGTGCTCAATTTATTGAATATTACGGGTTATCAACCTGTGAAAATTGGCAGGCGATGTTTGGTGCCTAAATATATCCCGATCGTCTCGAATTTTGTCAATCGGTATCTCAGTCCCCTGCCGATCGTCAATCATCTCGGTTTGACTAATTATATCGTCGCGCGCAAGCAGATCGATCGACGTCAAACCAGCGATTATACTGTGAGTGTGATTATTCCAGCCCGGAATGAAGCTGGTAATATTGCCGCAGCGATCGATCGTTTACCCCAATTAGGTAAACAGACAGAAGTTATCTTTGTCGAAGGTCATTCCCAAGATAATACTTGGGAGACAATTCAGGCTGTTGTCAACGAATATCATGGTGACTTTACACTTAAAGCATTTCAACAAACAGGCAAAGGTAAAGGCGATGCCGTGCGCTTGGGGTTCGATCGAGCCACTGGTGATATCCTAATTATTTTAGATGCCGATCTGACGGTTCAGCCCGAAGAATTGGTCAACTTTGTCGAGGC
>NZ_JANPGM010000742.1:0-2429 GCF_031423935.1 Chamaesiphon sp. VAR_69_metabat_338 | reverse complement strand
CGATACTTCTAGCACATTAGCCTTATCGATCGAACACAGCTTTTTAGTCCGCTTTTGGGCGGTTTCAAAGCCAACTTTGGCAATTCGATCGATCTCGCTTTCGGTATAAGCCATCGTATTCACACCACGCTTTTCACCCGTCTCAGTGATGAAAATTCCCTTCGGTTCGCCAAAATAAACGCCGCCAGTCAGCTCTCTGACCACCATCAGATCTACACCCTCTACGATCTCCCGTTTGAGGCTAGAAGCGTCGATAAGCTGGGGTAAAACTGCTGCAGGTCTTAAATTAGCAAATAGACCTAGCCCCGCTCTCAGAGCCAATAAACCCGTCTCTGGGCGCAAATGGCGCGGTAAATTATCCCACTGATAACCGCCGATCGCCGCTAGCAACACGGCATCACTCTGTTTGCAAGTCTCTAATGTCGCTGCTGGCAAGGGTTCGCCCGTGGCTTCGATCGCCGCACCACCAATTAAAGCCGTCGTAAAATCTAGCTGAAAACATTCCTGTTCGGCAACAACATTCAGCACATCTACAGCTACCGCCATAATTTCGGGGCCGATCCCGTCTCCAGGTAACAGGGTAATGCGATAAGTCTGAGTCATGGTGCTTGCCTTGCGATCGATAACTTGATATTCTACCGGCGATCGGGGCTAAGTGGCTAGGCTTTAGGGATTAGACTTGAGGTTTTAGGCTGGGGCAGAAATAATTTGCCAAACAATAGGGTATGCTACGACGGAGCATAACGCACCAAAATTATCTGCTCAAAGCTGTATTTTTGAGGCGATTGATAATTATCATTTACAAGTTTATTAATCTGAAACGAGGTAGATGCAATGTTTGGGATTGAAATCGAACAGACGCGGGTTTATCAGGATGCCATGCATGAGGGTCGTAGAAAGGGCGCAAAATCCTTAATCTTGCGGTTGTTAAATCGACGGGTAGGGAACGTGTCATCAGAAGTTGAGGTGAGAGTTAAGGCTCTAACTCTTACGCAGTTGGAGGATTTGGGTGAGGCGTTGTTGGATTTTGGTCAGATGAGCGATTTGATGAGTTGGTTGGATGCCGATCGGAGCGATCGAGTCTCATAAGTTCGATCGACCAGACTAGCCTCTAACAAATCCCTACCATCATTGAAATGAGGTGAATAATAATGTTTGGTATTGAGATCTCACAGACGCGGGTTTATCGGGAAGCCAAAGCTGATGGCGAAAAAACATTAGTGCTAAAACAGCTCGATCGCAAGTTGGGAAATATTACTCCTGAAAGTCGATCGCAGGTAAATAGTCTGAGCATCGAGCAACTGGAATCTTTAGGCGAGGCATTGTTAGATTTTAGCCAGATGAGCGATTTGATGAGTTGGCTTGATGTGAATCAAATCGATCGAGTATCGTAATTCGATCGCAGTTCGAGCATTTGAAACCTGTTTATCCTAACCTGCGTTTGGGACAAGGAAAATCGATCGGCTTCGTTTCAGAAACGCCCTCAAATGAATTTGGGGCTAAGAGCAAAAGTCCATTGAAATGGACTAATGAGAATCCGGTAGTTCTCTGAAGAGAACTTTAGCTATTAGCCCGAAATTCTATTTCAGGGCGGTGTAAGAACGAAGCTAAAAATCATTGCCTGGATCGAATCTAGTCGGTCTATATCCCCCGCCCACGGAAGATCGATCTCCTAAAACAAAATAAAATCGTGCCAACACCAAAGATCGCCAGCAGCCAGTAACCTTTGACTAGACAAAACAGAATAAAAACACCGATCGCCAGTGGTAGTAAATAATTCACCTGATGCGGTTTGGCGGGAGTCTCTAGCCACTGCTGGACGGTTTGGAAGGCGGCAGGGGATGAAGATAGGTGAGAGCTTCTTGCCAAAATGTTCGAGCTTGTTCTGGTTGATTGAATCGAGTGAAAAGTACCCCTAAGTTTGCAAAAATCGTCCCTACACTGTGGTGATCTCCCAGTCGGCGGTAAATCTTGAAAGATTGCTCATAGTAGGAGATCGCTTCTTTCAACTTGCCTTTATCTTCACATACACTCCCTAACTTCTCCAGGGTAAAGGCAATACCACGGTCATCTTTCAGTCGGCGGTAAATTTCCAAAGACTGTTCATGGAGATAGATTGCCTTATCTTGCTCGCCTCGATCTCGATACAAAAGCCCCCAGTTGTTCAGGGTTTTGGCAATGCCATTGTCATCTCCCAGTCGGCGGTCAGCCTCTAAAGATTTCTCATAGCAAGTGATCGCCTCATCCCACTTGCCTTGAACTTGGTACACATTCCCCAAATTAACAAGTGTTTTGGCAACGTTATACTCATCTCCCAGGCAGCAGAAAATCTCTAAAGATTTTTCATAACAAGCGATTGCTTCATCCCGCTTGTCTTGAATTAGATACACAATCCCCAAATTAACAAGGGTTTTGGCAACATTACCATC
>NZ_JANPGM010000741.1:0-2126 GCF_031423935.1 Chamaesiphon sp. VAR_69_metabat_338 | reverse complement strand
AAAAGTATTAAACATATCCACCGGAGCCACATTTCCGGCTTTCGCCAACCATTGAAATGCGGCTGGAATCTGCCAACTCTGGAGATCGAGCTGAATGGAATGACCCGCACCCAGACAGCGCGGTAAATTTTCTGGCAAACCGCCACCCGTGATATGTGCCATCCCCCGAATGGGTAATTGCTGTGCGATCGCCGCTAAAATCGGCTGCACATATATTTGAGTAGGCGTTAGATAGACCTGACCCAAACTTTTCCCTTCCAGCAGACTGGGCGTATCCTCCCACCGATGACCGCCATCGCTGACGATTTTGCGCACCAGACTGTAGCCATTACTATGAATGCCGCTACTGGCAAGCCCGATCGCCACATCGCCAATTTGGATCTCTTTACCATCGATCAGCTGGCTTTTTTCGGCAATTCCGACTGCGAATCCTGCCAAATCGTATTCACCCGACTGATAAAATCCTGGCATCTCCGCCGTCTCGCCACCGAGTAACGCACAGCCAGCTTGACGACAACCATCGGCAATCCCTGCGACTACCTGCGTCAATTGGGTCGAATTAAGCTTGCCAGTCGCCAAATAATCTAGAAAATATAACGGTTCGGCACCGCAAGTCAGAATGTCATTCACGCACATCGCCACCAAGTCGATACCGATCGACGCATGATTGTCTAATTCTTGAGCGATTTTGAGCTTGGTACCGACGCCATCAGTCCCCGAAACGAGCACTGGTTGTCGGTAGCCTGCGGGCAATTCAAACCAGCCACTAAAGCCACCTAAACCGCCTAAAACTCCGGGGCGATGGGTGCTGTGGACGAGGTTTTTGATGTTTTCGACAAACGCTCTCCCCGCCACCACATCGACACCTGCTTGTTGATAATCCATAGTTCTCCCGTACGCGATCGGCACAGGTATTCTACAGCGATCGCTCTCCACACCGCAAATTCACTAGTGTTGAACCGTTAATTTATCGATCGTCTACTCGGTCTCGATCGACAAGTTAACTTATCGTGGCTCGTACGTAACTCAAAGATTCACTTGTAGCAAGGCTATAATCTATACTTTTGATTTATCAAGTTCGATCGTCACCAGCCAAAATTTATTAAATTCTCGTCAAAAAGATTGCAATTTTTTATACATGTCAACCCAATTATCCTGAGAAATGCATTTGGATATGTTATATGAATAAATGTAACATATCGTTTTTGCTGATTAAATGCGTGCGGGGATCGTGTTGCTCAAAGCTGGGGTTGGTGGGGATCGCTCGGATTTATCGCAGTCGATCGGCACTTTTTTATACACACGCGATCCGATTTGTCAATGATTTTAACCAACTTTTTTGCCAAAAAGTTCGTGTTATGGTAGACCCATCGTTCCTCACACCGAGGTGAACACGGTAACAAGTATGAGCTGGCAATCGGTCGTTTTGTTCCCAATATCTGGGAAGACCGCACTTCTGTCTCAAAGATAAATAACGTTTCACAATAGGCAAAATGACTAACAAAACTTTGACTGGATTAACTGCTCTCGTAGCCACACTGACTCTATCTACAGCAGCGTCTGCTACACCATCAGTCAACTCCACTCAACCATCTGTTTCCGTCCCCTCGACCCAGCTCATCGCTCAAAGTGTCGGCCAAGCGTCTTTCTACGGTAACGAACCAGGCGAAGGCGGCCCGCTGACTGCTAATGGCGAAAGATATAACCCAGGTGGCTATACTGCCGCTCACAAAACTCTGCCTTTCGGTACTAGAGTTCGCGTTACCAGCCCGAGTACCGGACGCTCGGTAGTCGTTAGAATCAACGATCGCGGCCCGTATGCTGGCAACCGAGTTATCGATTTGTCTGTTGGTGCGGCTAGAGCGATCGGTCTGACCAACTCTGGTGTCGGTACCGTCCGCATGGAAATCGTCGGTGGCGGCGAAGGTCGTCGTCAAGGTCGTTACAATCGCTAAATGCCAGTGAGCTGCACTCTGAGGGTAAAATCGGTAGATCTAGAAGCAGTGGCCGTTGCTCGGACTACGCATTTTATCAGACCATTTCTAGCTCAAGCTAGCTAATTGTGATGAATAGCAGGTAAAAATTATCTTCAGTTGTTGAAAACTGCCAAGGAGGGGCGATCGAGT
>NZ_JANPGM010000740.1:0-8291 GCF_031423935.1 Chamaesiphon sp. VAR_69_metabat_338 | reverse complement strand
TATGACGATCGCTTACATCTATGAATAGGTGGCAACATCTCGGTCTAGTCTCCAGCGCGCTGCTATTAGTCACGAGTTGCGCTGGGAGTAATAATTCGCCCAACGAGATCGCCAGTAGCGACGCGGGCAGAATTACAGTCGGGACGACGCAAAAGCCGCGTACCCTCGATCCGGCGGATGCTTATGAATTGAGATCGATCGCCTTAATTCGGAATTTGAGCGATCGATTGTACACTTACGATCCGGGCAGCACCGAACTCAAACCCCAGTTAGCCACCGCATTACCCACAGTCAGCGCGGATGGATTGACATATACGATTCCGATCCGGCAGGGGGTGGTTTTTCACGATGGTACCCCGTTTAATGCAGCGGCGATGGCTTTCTCGCTCCAACGGTTCATTCAAAATAAAGGTAAACCGTCATCGTTATTATCAGACAGGATTGCGACCGTAACCGCTACGGGGACTTACGAGCTGACGATTAAGCTCAAAAAACCGTTTAGTGCGCTGGCTTCCGTCTTGGCATTTCCTGGCACCTGCGCGGTATCGCCCAAAGCTTATAAAATCGGCAAAAATGTATTTGAAGCTAATACCTTTGTCGGTACGGGGCCTTATAAACTCACAGAGTACGGTACAGATCGAGTCAAACTAACGGCATTCGATCGCTATTGGGGGGCAAAACCGCTCAATCGGGGCATTAACCTCCAAATTTTCAACAACAACTCCGCCAATCTCTATAACTCCTTCCGCACTGGTGCCGTCGATGTCGCCTTCCAAGCCCTCGAACCAGATCAAGTCAAGAGCCTGGAAGAAGGAGCCAAAGCGGGTCAATGGCAATCGATCGCGATTGATGGTAGCGTTACCAGTTACCTGATCCTGAATGTCCTTCAAAAGCCTCTCGATAACCCGCTAGTACGTCAAGCCCTGGCGGCATTAGTCGATCGACCCACCATCAACGAACGGGTCTTATACGGGCAGGGCAACCCCTTATACAGCATCCTCCCCAGTACTTTTAGCGTCTCCCAACCTGGTTTTAAATCTGCCTATGGCGACGGCAATATCCCCAAAGTCAAACAACTCCTCACCCAAGCCGGATTTTCGCCCCAGAAACCTGCCAAAATCCAAATCTGGTATCCCTCCGGCTCGACCCCCCGTCGCCTGACTGCGGGCTTTCTCCGCGCCTATGCCAAGCAAAAATTGGGCGGGATGCTGGAGATCGAACCCAACACGATCGAATCAGCTTCCTTCTTTAAATACGCCAGCAAAAATATCTATCCCGCCACCCTCCAAGATTGGTATCCCGATTTTCTCGACCCCGACAACTTCGTCCAACCCTTCCTCGAATGCCCCAAAGGTTCGGCAGCCAAAGGCTGTGAAGATGGCAGCAGCCAATCCCAAGGATCGTTTTATTATAGCGATCGGATGAATCAACTCATCGCCGCCCAAGGCAAAGAAGCCGACCCCACCAAGCGCAAACAAATCTACGCCGACATCCAAACCCAAATCCAACAAGATGTCCCCCTGATTCCCCTGTGGCAAACCAAAGATTTTGTCTTCGCTAAAAAAGGCATGAGCGGCATCAAGATCGATCCGTTGCAGAATTTGTTGTATTCGCAAATGAAGAAGTAGGGGATAGAGAATAGGGAATAGGGAATAGGGAATAGATAGCTAAAAAACTTTGTTTTTTTAATAGCTAATTTGGCTCTTATTTTCATGCCGATAATATAACTAACCTCTAACCTCTAACCTCTAACCCCTATCCCCTATCCCCTATCCCCTAGATTATGTCTCGCTCCAAAACCCTCCAATACTACCTAGCCGCACGATTGCTCCTAGCTCCCTTGATGTTATGGACGATCGTGACGCTTGTATTTTTCTTACTCAAAGCGACACCTGGCGATCCGGCGGATGCGTTCTTGGGCAACCGGGCATCTGAAGAAGTTAAGGCCGAATTGCGCCAGCAATTAGGACTCGATCGACCAGTTTATATCCAGTATTTTAGTTACTTATTCAACCTACTGCGTGGAGATTTTGGGAAGTCGATTACGAGTTCTGGCAAAGAAGTTTTGGATGTGATTCGGGAGAACTTTCCAGCTACTTTAGAACTAGCGATCGGGAGTATGCTAATCGCTTTTATCGTCGGTGTAACTGTCGGGACAATTTCGGCCTCGCGTCCGGGTACAGTTTCCGAAGCTGGCGGCAGATTATTTGGCATCATTAGTTATTCCCTCCCGATTTTTTGGGTGGGGATGTTATTGCAATTAATATTTGCCGTACAATTACATATCTTCCCCCTGGGTGGCAGATTTCCGGCTAATTTAACCCCGCCTGCTAAGATTACCGGACTTTATTCGATCGATAGTTTATTACATTTCGATCTGGGCAGCTTTTTTGTCTCGCTCCATCATCTGGCTCTACCCTGTCTGACATTGGGCGTTCTCCTCAGCGGTATCTTCGAGCGAATCGTGCGAGTGAATCTCAAGCAAAGTATGAAAGCCGAATATGTTGAAGCGGCTAGAGCTAGAGGTATTTCTGAGAATAAGATTCTGATCTCCCACTCGCTCAAAAATGCGATGATTCCGGTGATTACCGTCTTGGGTTTAACCACTGCTTCGCTGCTTGGCGGTGCCGTTCTGACAGAAGTTACTTTTTCGTGGCCGGGGTTGGCGAGTCAATTGTATGAAGCAATTTCCAATCGGGACTATCCCACGGTTCAGGGAATTATGGTGTTTTTTGCCGCGATCGTAGTGATTGCTAGTATCCTCATCGATCTCATCAATGCCTGGATCGATCCGCGCATCAAATACTAACAATCTCCGCCACAGTAGCTATGAATCGCTGCAAAATGTCCGATTTCGGGGCGATACGCCTGGTACACAATTACCCCTTCCCCATCAAATTGCGCTAGAATGTAACGACCGATTTTTGCTAATCTGGTCTGCTGTGCTGTGTAACTGGTGGAAATAAGACGCATGGACGATAACGAATTTCAGTTAGAAGCACCATTTAAACCGACAGGCGACCAACCTAAAGCGATCGAGCAACTGGTAGCTGGGTTAAAATCCGAACAGCGGTTTCAAACTCTACTCGGGGCGACGGGTACGGGTAAAACATTTACGATCGCAGCCACGATCGCCCAGCATCAGAAACCGACATTAGTATTAGCTCATAATAAGACATTAGCGGCGCAATTATGTAACGAATTGCGGCAATTTTTTCCGCATAATGCTGTCGAGTATTTTGTTTCTTATTACGATTATTATCAGCCAGAAGCATATATTGCCGTTAGCGATACTTTTATCGAAAAAGCATCGGCAATTAATGAAGAAATTGATATGTTGCGGCATTCGGCGACGCGATCGTTGTTCGAGCATCGGCATGTAATTGTAGTGGCTTCGATTAGTTGTATTTATGGTTTGGGTACGCCTGCTGAATATCTCAAAGCAGCAATTCCGCTGAAAGTGGGGATGGAAATCGACCAGCGGGAGATGTTGCGACAGTTAGTTTCGGTGCAATATAGTCGCAATGATATAGACTTAAAACGCGGTAATTTTCGGGTGCGGGGCGATGTAGTGGAGATCGGGCCTGCTTATGAAGATCGGATCGTGCGGGTGGAATTTTTTGGCGACGAAATTGAAGCGATTCGCTATGTCGATCCGGTAACGGGGGAAATTCTCAATACATTAGGCGGTTTAAATATCTATCCGGCACGGCACTTTGTGACGCCTGAAGATACGTTGCAAGATGCTTGTAACGATATCGATGCGGAGTTAAAGCAGCGAATCGTCGAGTTAGAAACTAATGGTAAATTAATCGAAGCTCAACGGATCGACCAGCGGACGCGTTACGATCTGGAAATGTTGCGCGAAGTCGGTTTTTGTAACGGCGTGGAAAATTATTCACGCCATTTAGCCAGAAGGAATGCTGGCGATCCGCCGGAATGTTTGTTGGATTATTTCGATGATGATTGGTTATTGGTCGTTGATGAATCTCACGTCACCGTTCCCCAAATTCGGGGGATGTACAATGGCGATCGCGCGCGCAAAACCGTCCTGATCGATCATGGTTTTCGGTTGCCCAGTGCGGCAGATAATCGCCCATTAAAGGCGGATGAATTCTGGGAGAAGGTAAATCAATGTATTTTCGTTTCTGCGACTCCTGGTGAGTGGGAAATGGAACTCTCAGAGGATCGGATCGCTCAACAAATCATCCGTCCGACGGGTGTCATCGATCCCGAAATCTTCGTGCGTCCGACGGAGGGACAAGTCGATGACTTATTAGGTGAAATTCGCGATCGAGTCAAGCTCAACGAACGCGTATTAATTACGACGTTAACTAAACGAATGGCTGAAGATTTGACCGAATATTTTCACGAACGCGATGTCCGAGTAAAATACCTCCATTCAGAAATTCAATCGATCGAACGAATCGAAATTATTCAAGGTCTTCGCAATGGCGAGTTTGATGTCTTAATTGGGGTCAACTTATTGCGGGAAGGTTTGGACTTACCGGAAGTATCTTTAGTCGCAATTCTCGATGCCGATAAAGAAGGCTTCTTGCGTTCGACGAGATCGCTCATTCAAACGATCGGACGTGCGGCGCGACACATTCGCGGACAAGCCATCTTATATGCCGATCGATTGACCGATAGCATGATTGCCGCGATCGATGAAACCGAACGCCGCCGGAATATTCAAACAGCGCACAACAAAATTAATAATATTACTCCCTACTCGATCGTCAAAACAGGCACTAATTCGATCCTGCAATTTCTCGATCTCTCGCGTCGCTTGAATGCTCAACAATTGGAGGCAGTGATCGAACACGTCGATGAATTATCCCTCGAACAAATTCCCGATGCGATCGTCCAATTGGAAGCAGAAATGAAAGTAGCAGCTAAGGAGTTGGAGTTTGAAAAAGCCGCCACATTACGCGATCGGATCAAGCAATTGCGGAGTAAACTTGTTGGTAATGTATAACTAAGCAATCCTATTTGATTTGTAAGAATATCGTAGGGTGTGTTATCGCGAAGCGTAACGCACCAAAGAGAGTAGCTAGGCGGAATTAAATGTGAGATGCACCTTTTGCCCTCACCCCCAGCCCCTCTGTCTTGATTCGCTAAACCCTCGGGGAACCCGAGGAGCGCGAATCGCTCCCAAGCTTGGGAGAGGGGAGCCAGAGCCGGAGGCGAGGGCGATTTCGTCATTGTTACTTTAACTATGTCCAGCTACTTAGCTATAGCAATCTTATTTGATTTGCAAAAATATTGTAGTAACACACCAAAGGGAATAGTTAACGATCGCCACTACCTAGCAGCAACCATTCTCGCCGTGTCATGCTCATTTTATTGGCTTCGACCCAGTACTCCTGTTTTTTAAATGCGTGGGGAATATATGCGATAAATTTCATCCCGACTTTTTCGAGCACGCGCCGACTACTTTTATTCCAGAGGGCGTAACTCGCTACGATCTTAATTGCGCCTAGCTCCTCAAATCCAAATGTCAAAATCGCGCTGACAGCTTCAGTCATGTAACCCTGTCCTTGATGCTCTGGATGCGTCCAAAAGCCCAGATTCCACTCATCTACACGGCTGGTTTTGCGGATGCCTACGCGTCCCAGCAAGGTATTTGTTGTCAGATCGGCGATCGTCATGCCATAGGTAATCCCCTCATCCCACTCGCGCCAACTCTCTGGTAATGCCCCCTCCAGCTCGTCCATAGTGGCTGCAGGTTCCCCCGGCATCCCATCATAAAAGCCGGCAAACCGAGTCGCTGCAAAAACATGGGGCAGATCTGCCGCGATCGGACGGCGCAGCAGACATCTGGCTGTCTGAATTGTAAAATCGGGGGGAATAACTCTTTGCATCTCTCAAACACTACATTTTCTCGATCTTTGATGTTAGCGTATCTACAGCTTATCCCGATTTCTAGAGTGCAAAATGACACTTACAGCCGCACAAGATGAAAAAAGTGTTATCGATCGCGGGAATCTGGCTCGTCGGACTACTGTTATTAGTGGGATTGTTTCTGAGTATCTGGATTGTCGTACCCGCACCGATTTTTGCGCTCTTGCCCTTGAGTGTGGGCGCGCCAGAAATTAGCCCTGCTTTACTATTGTTTAATATGTCGATCGCGATCTGTGTCGGCACGCTCTTCTGGTTGAGAGCTTTTAAACCTCAGCGGTCGTTCGTTTTCATTCTCTGCTCGCTCGGCTTGGCTGTGGGGTTGAGCGCGTGGCCATTACTGCAATTTTCCGCAACGCAGCAGCAAGCCCAAGCCGCGATCGAGACTAGTTTGGGGCAGAATTATTTGAAAGATCTGCCACCAGCACTGATTGCTAAAATGCGATCGCAACCGCTCGTTATTTGCGACATTTGGCAGGGGATTTCTAACCTACAACAGGAGACACTTGGCATCCGCAAAGTATCGATTCCTTTTGCCAATCCCGATGGCGTCGAGCTGTCGATGAATATCTATCGACCGGCTCAAGTTGGTAAATATCCCGCGCTCGTATCGATTTATGGTGGGGCTTGGCAACGCGGTAGTCCCGATAATGACGAAACGTTCTCTCGGTATATTGCTGCGCAAGGTTACGTGGTATGGGCGATCGACTATCGTCACGCGCCAGCTTATCATTTTCCAGTACAGATCCAAGATGTGCGATCGGCATTAAGATTTATCCAACAACACGCCACCGAATATGAAACAAATCTCGATCGAGTGGCAATCATCGGTCGCTCGGCTGGCTCGCAATTGGCGATGCTCGCCGCATACCAAGATCCACCCTTTCCCATTCGCGCCGTCATCGATTATTACGGCCCTGTGAACCTGACAGCGGGCTATGCCAATGTCCCGACTCCCGATCCGATCGAGTCTCGGGTAACATTACGTGCCTTTCTGGGTGGCACACCTCAAACCGTGCCCGAACTCTATCGCCAAGCTTCGCCCATTAATGCCGTCAAACCCGATCTACCTCCATCGCTACTCATCTACGGCGGCAAAGACCGGATCGTGGAAGCTAAGTATGGCAAGTACCTCGCCCAGCAATTGCGATCGCCAGGAAATCGCGCGGTTTTCATCGAGATTCCGTGGGCGGATCATGCTTTCGATGCGGTTTTTTCGGGGATGAGCAGTCAACTGGCACTTTATTATACCGAGCGATTTTTAGCTTGGGCACTATACAAGTAAGTTGCTGCAACTGAATCTCGATCGTCCTGAAGCTGCGATTGCCCCTAAATACTGGGATTGACAAAGTTGCTAGGGTGAGAAGGTCGATCGAAAAGTTATTCCTTTCGATAGAACGATTACGCAAAAGAGATCGAATATGATGCAATAAATTATACAAACATTGCTGCTCTGGAGATCGCAAATGCCGAATAACTATCCAAACCCTCAAGATCCCAATAACCTCGAAACGCAACGTAGACTAGCCCAAGCCGAAGATCGCTATGAGCGCGAACGTGAAGCCGAAGAGAATGGTACTGCCAATGGCTTATTAATCGGCAGTTTATTAGTCGGCTTAATCGGATTAGGCTCGCTCGCTTATTACTGGAATAGACCCACACCGGCACCGGCACCCACGACGATTATTAATACGACTCCGACCCCCGCAGCTTCGGTATCGCCAGCTCCCCAAAAAACGACGATAATCGATCGTACGGTCGAAAAAACCACTCCACCAAAAGTTAAGGTCGTAGAAGTCGAAAAACCCGTAGTCGTGCCCGTACCGGCAACACCAAAAGTAGTCGAAATACCCAAACCAATTATCGTCCCAGGTGCGACTAAAGTAATTGAAGTGCCTGCTAAGCCTGCTACGACAACCGCAACGCCTAGCCCGACGCCACCGGCTGCCAGTCCTACTCCAGCAGCGCAACCATCGACCCCGACTAGTGAAGGTACCAATTCAACTACGTCCCCATCTCCGAGTGATACCGCGCCAGCGAATAATTAAACCTCATATCTCTTAGGTTTGGACATCGATCGAGCTTTCGCAGATCTCGATCGAATCACATCCCAGACAACCATATTTGGCGAAATTGCCGCTTTGCTCGCGATCGAGTAAACTTGTGCCTGTAGTTGCCATTAAAGCTCTAATGACCCGATCGCCATCAATACCAGATTTACCCACCTTCTGGCCGCCTGTAGATGTATCTAGGGCGGCTTTTGTGGCAGCAAATGCAATAGTGATGGGTAATGTGTCGATCGAGTCGGGTGTCAGTATCTGGTATTTTGCAGTAGTTAGAGGCGATGTCGAGCGGATCGAGATCGGCAGTTATACGAATATTCAAGATGG